>NZ_JBUZOU010000007.1:0-261977 GCF_055326765.1 Pleionea sp. WD8-19
CGGTCAGCGCCTTACCTGATTGAAGTTGTTCTAATGCTTTATTAAAGTCGAATTCTTGAGTCATAGGTCATTCCTGTTTTTAACAGTTTACTGAAATGACACAGATTTCTAAACACTACCAAGGCGGGGTATCCCGCCTTTTTATACCTGCCCATAATCTTCTCGCCTACCAAGCCACCGCTGAATCAATTCATCAGCAACTTCAGGTGATTCTTCAATCACCTTTTTCGCCGCCTGGCTTACCTGTGGAAGCAATAGCCGATCGCGCAACACATCCGCAATTTTAAATTGTACTAATCCGGTTTGCCGTGTACCCAGTACTTCGCCCGGACCGCGTAACTCCAAATCTTTTTCAGCAATTTTAAATCCATCATTCGTCGCTCGCATGGTTTCCAGTCGAGCCTGCCCGTTTTGAGAAAGCGGTGCGCGATACAATAGCACGCAGTGGCTTTCTTCGCTGCCGCGACCCACACGACCGCGTAATTGATGTAATTGCGCTAACCCAAGCCGTTCTGGGTTTTCAATCACCATTAAACTGGCGTTAGGCACATCCACCCCTACTTCAATCACCGTTGTGGCCACCAACAGATCGATTTCACCACGTTTAAACGCATCCATAACTTCCTGTTTATCGAACGGCTTCATTCTTCCATGAACAAGACCAACAGAAAGATTCGGTAAGCTCTCAGCCAATTGTCGCGCAGTCTCTTCCGCCGCTTGACACTGTACCTCTTCCGACTCCTCAATAAGAGTACACACCCAGTAAGCTTGAACTCCCCGACTGCTGCACGCATTTTCGACTCGCTGCACGACCTGGTCCCTACGATTATCGGGGATCACCACCGTGGTTACGGGTTTGCGGCCTGGTGGCAGCTCATCAATTATGGAAGTATCAAGATCGGCATAAGCCGTCATTGCCAATGTCCTGGGAATAGGGGTCGCTGTCATGATTAATTGATGAGGGACAATGCCATTCTGCTTCCCTTTATTTTTCAGGGCCATGCGCTGGTGAACCCCAAAACGATGCTGCTCATCGATAATCACCAATGCCAAATTAGCGAACTCGACGCCTTCGGAAAATAAAGCGTGCGTACCAATCACCATTTGTGCGTTGCCAGAAGCAACATCGGCCAAAACTTGTTTTCGTTCACTTGCCTTTAACTTGCTCACCAAATAACCGCAGTGGATATCCAGAGCTTCCAACCACCCGGAAAAATTATTCCAATGCTGTTCCGCTAAAATTTCGGTCGGAGCCATCAATGCCACTTGATATCCCTGCTCTAAGGACTGTAATGCGGCCATGACAGCGACCAGCGTTTTACCAGATCCAACATCTCCCTGAACCAACCGTAACATCGGATGAGGTACTTGCAAATCCGCTTCGATTTCCCCCACCACGCGCTGCTGCGCGTTAGTCAGTTGAAACGGTAGACTTTGTTTCAGTTTTTGCGCCAAGTGTTGAGACGGAGAAATAGCAACCGAATGTTCGCGCATGAGTTTACTTCGTAATTTGAGCATTGATAAATTAAATGCCAGCAACTCTTCAAGCGCTAATCGTTGCTTGGCCGGATGATGACCGCTTTGCACTTGCTCAAGATCAACACCCACCGGTGGTCGGTGCACAAACATCAATGCGTCCGCCAAATCACCAAGGTTAAAATGTGTTTTTATCGAGTCCGGTAACAACTCTTTTAATTGACCGGCTTTAAGCTTAGGTAAAATCTGCTCGGTCAAGCTACGGAGCGTGTGTTGTTTTATACCATCCGTGACCGGGTAAACTGGTGTTAAACGATCATTCAATGACGGTTTTCCATTGGCTGACAGATACTTCAACTCCGGATGGATCATAGTAAAGCCATTACGACCATGATGAACTTCACCGTAACACAGCAGCTTTTGACCTCGATGCAACCGGTCCTTTTGCGCTTTCGAAAAATAGAAAAAGCGCAAATCCAAAAAGCCGCTTCCATCGCTTATACGGCATACCAATGCTCGGCGTTTACCAAAGGTTATTTCACAATGTTCTACGGTACCAATCACCTGTGCCATTTCGGAAGGTCGCAATTGGCCTATCCGCTGCACCCGCGTTCGATCTTCATAACGATGAGGTAAATGAAACAATAAGTCTTGCCAAGTTTCGATACCCAAACGTGCCAGCTTTTCCCGTACCGCCGGCCCCACTCCTTTCAACTCACCTATGTCATAACTCTTAAAATCCATAGTGTTCTATTTTTGAAATCGATTAAATAATACAATGGCTACAAAGCGAAAATTGCTTATAAGAATACCTTTGTTTTACAAGCAAATACCATAAAAAATCGGGTTGAGATTCACTACAATATAATTGATGCTCTTGTACAAAGGGAGTGAGGCATATGTTAGTACGATCTGGTGAGTCCAAAAAAACCTGGTTTCGAGGTGATCGATTTTTTCATACTGAGTCGGGATGGTTTTTTATCACTCGAGAGAACACTCAGGAAGGGCCGTATAAGACCCATAAAGAAGCGGAAAACGAGCTGAATTTATACATTCGTCATGTTAATGGCGACATCTATCAACATTAATTGCGTAGCTACCGGTTTACAACCGTTAACTTCTTCATTATCTTCTCTAGCACACGAGATGTGGCAATCATGCCAAATGTCGCAGTAACCACACTGGCCGCGCCAAAACCACTGGCACAGTCTAGCCGTGTCGAGCCATCAGCAAAGGATTTTGACTGACAAACGGTTCCATCGGGTTTCGGATAGACCAACTGCTCTTCCGAATAAACACACTCAACACTGTACCGACGTTTCGGATTTCGTGAAAAGTTATAAAATCGTCGCAGTTCACCGCGCACCTTAGCAGCAAGCGGATCTTGCTGTGTACGATTCAAGTCGGCAACTTTAATTTGGGTGGGATCCTTTTGTCCCCCCGCACCACCAACAGTAATCACAGGTATTTTGTTTCGCTTGCAAAAAGCTATCAGAGCCACTTTGGGTTTAACACTGTCGATGGCATCCACCACCACATCCATCTGACTATTGATGTGTTTTTCCAGATTGTCTTGGGTTATAAAGTCTTCAACGACATGTATTTTACACTGAGGATTAATTTGGCGGACTCGTTCTGCCATTACCGATACTTTCATTTTGCCTACGGTATCGTCCATAGCGTGGATCTGGCGATTAATATTGGAAGTACAAATATCATCCAAATCGATAAGCGTCATTTCACCAATTGCCGAGCGCGCTAAAGACTCAGCTACCCAGCTTCCCACTCCTCCAATACCAACCACGCACACATGAGATTGAGTAAAGGCATCAACGGCTTCATTGCCGTAGAGTCGCTTTAAACCACCAAAACGAAAGTCGAAATCATTCATTGCTCAAATAAACACACAATTTCAGTTACACTATCGTCAATTATACGCAGTTCAGTAATCCGACTCATTATGAAATTCCCTATCCGACTCGATAAACTAATAAGCCAATCCTCCGACTTATCTCGCAAGGAAGTTAAACGTCTTGCCCATAAAGAAGAAATCACGGTTAACGGCGAAATCGTTAAGTCTACAGATGTTAAAGTCACTGAGCTGGATGAAGTTTATTGTCAGGGAGAAAAAATCGGAGCCATCGGCCTACGATATTTTATGCTAAATAAGCCGGAAGGGTTTGTTAGCGCCACCAAAGATCACGAACACCTTACAGTGTTGGAATTTATCGATGAGCCACGCAAGGATAATTTAAGCGTTGCAGGCCGACTGGATATCGACACGACCGGACTGGTGCTTCTAACCGATGATGGGCAATGGTTACATCAGGTGATCTCACCCAAACACCATTGTGAAAAAGTCTATTTAGTAGAAACCATAAAACCGCTTACCGAAAAAGCGATCAGTAAATTAGAGCAAGGCGTTTGGCTGAACAACGAAAAAACGCGAACCAAGCCGGCAAAGGTAGAAGTCGTCGACGAGTATAATTATCGTTTGACCATTATCGAAGGCCGATATCATCAAGTGAAGCGAATGTTTGCCGCACTCGACAATCACGTGGAAAGCTTGCACCGCGAGCGCATCGGTGGCATTGAGTTGGATAGTGATTTAATGCCCGGCGAATATCGCGCACTGACCGTGCAGGAAGTTCAGTCGATCGTTAAGAATTAATTCATGTTTAAGCACACAATACTTTATCAAGATGAATTGTTGGTAGCGGTAAATAAACCTTCAGGATTACTGGTTCATCGCAGCGAAATCGACAAGCACGAAACACGATTTTTAATTCAAGAGTTACGCGATCAGCTTGGACAAAAAGTGTATCCAATCCACCGATTAGATAAACCGACATCAGGCGTTATTCTCTTTGCCCTTAATGCCGACATCCAAAAACAATTAAGCAGCGATTTCGAACATAACCGTGTGACCAAAACCTATCTCGCTTTAGTGCGCGGGTTTACTAAGGATGAAGGAACCATTGATCATCCTATTAAAGAAAAAGCTGTATTTAAATCGCAAGATAAAGACGCGCTTCCTACTCGTGATGCCATTACCGAATATCAGTTGATTCAGCAATACGAATTGCCAGTGTGTATCGATAAACACCCCAGCAGTCGTTACTCTTTAATCAAAGTGCAACCAAAAACGGGTCGACGCCATCAGATCCGTCGTCATATGAAGCACATCGCCCATCCCATTATCGGTGACACATCGTATGGCAAAACCACGCACAATCAATATTTTCGCGACCATTTAAACTGTCATCGACTTATGCTGCACGCCGAAAGCTTAACGTTTGAACACCCTTTGACCAATCAAGACGTCATCATTGAAGCAACGAAGCGCGAAGGCTTTGATCCAGTACTATTTAAATTGAACGTTTATAAATTGGAATAAACCGAGTTTTAAAGATCAGTTTCAAGCAGAAATTCATCCGTTAAGTCGAGTATATCATGGCAATTCAGAGTTTCCTGAACCAACTTGTTGGTCAAAGTTTGATTAACACCCTGAATACCAATGTAATGATTACCAGCATGTTTTGCCGCACTGTACATGGCAAACTCAATTAACATAAATAAAGACTCAACTTCCAGATCTGGCTCAATCAATGCGTATGGATAAATGCCGTAGCCAATCGAAAAAGTAATACGTTCACCTTTTTCAATAGACTTCACAACACTTTGCATTTTTACATTTAATTGCTTTGCGAAATGTTGTTTAACAACATCGTTCTTTTCGAAACTTAATATCGCCAGTTGATCATCATTCCAACGCGCTACGAGCTCGATGTTTGAAAGCTCTAACTTAATTGAATTGGCTATTTTTGCAATATATTCGCTGTAATCAACTTTTCCTTCTTCTTTTTCGCAAGTTAGCTTAATTAAACTCAGCACAAGCTTTGGTTGCTCTTCGGACGTAAAGTAATTTATCCATTGAATACAGATTGATGCTTGTTCAATAAAAAAGGATTGATTGGGCAAACTGGTTTTTATATCTATACCCGACATACTTTCAATGTGCTTAACTTGTTCGCTTAGCAACTGATTATTTCGAATATAGAGTTCGGTTTTTTCATTTACTTTATTATCAACTTTGCTTTGAAACATTTCATGCTCCGCCAAACGCCGAGCCTGAAAACGAACCAAATAGATCAAGATCATACAAAACAAAGTAGCGTAAATCGTCCAAGCCCACCAACTCGCCCAAGGAGCAGGCTTAACAATGACGCTCAAATTAATAGACTCATCGCTCCACACGCCATCGTTATTACTGCCCTTTACTTTGAGTAGGTATTGCCCAGATGGAAGGTTAGTGAACGTGGCTCGATTGATATTGCCCAGTTCAATCCAATCTTGATCAAAACCTTCCAGTTTGTACCTGTATTGATTTCTTTGTGGGTTAGCGTAATCTAATGCCGCAAACTCAAACGCAACCAGATAATCTTTATGTGAAAGCGTTATTGACTGAAGCTGATGTACATCTTCGTCGGTGACCAGTAACTTATTTTCACTTAAAACACTGGTAAGTATTACGTTCGGAACAGCGGTATTTTTACTCAACAACTCGGGCTTAAATGCACTCACACCATTGAGTCCACCAAAATAAAAAATGCCGTTACTTGCTTTAAGAAGAGCACCTTGATTAAGTTCGTTCGAGTGAATATCTACTGCAAGATTATATTGTTCAATTTCATTATTGTTTAAATTTATTCTATTGACACCCTTTGTTGTACTAACCCAAATGTCACCATTATCATCTTCAAGTACTCCATTAATAGTACTGCTATTCAAACCATTTTCAACAGAGTACGTTTCGAAATACTCTTTTCCCTTTCTTCTATCGTTCACCCCCCAAAAATTCAACCCATTCCCTTGTGTTCCAATCCAAAAGTTTCCTTTCGTATCCATAAACAATGAAAATATAATATTTCCTGATAAGGAACTATCGCCCTTTTCTTCTTTCTTATAAGTAACAATTTCACCTGAGTTTTTATCTAACTTAGAAAGCCCGCCACCATCCGTTCCAAACCATATATAGCCCTCATCGTCTTCAATCACATTAAATACGTTCTCACTTAACATACCACTTTTGTTGCTAGCAAAATTATATTTGGTGAATGTATCATTGGACTCATTATATCGATTCAACCCCGACCGATACGTAGCGACCCACACCTCTCCATCCGAATCCTCAAAAATCTTAGTAACACCGTTGGCGGATAGACCATTAATATCGCTACTCTGCTTGTAATTTTTCTTTAAATTTAGAGCCTCATCATAAACAAGTACACCTTCAGATACTGTTCCTATCCAAAGCGTTTTATTTGAAGTTGAAAGTATTGAAGTAATTCGTCTTGCACTGACTTTTTTTATGTCAATTGGCTCAACCATTCCACTCGTTTTCCTTAACACGTTAAGCCCGCCTCCAAACGTACCAAAATACACATCACCTTTTCCATCTTCTTCTATCGAATAAATAGCATTATTAGATAAACTAAAGGAATCTTCAGGCACATTCCGGTAATGAATAAACTTTGATTCTAATGGGCTCCAAATATTGATACCCGACAATGTTCCAAACCATACCAGTCCACTTGAGTCTTCTAATGCCGTTAACACTCGATTATTGGACAGCGAAGAAACTTGTGAAGATTTATGAACAATATTTGAGAAAACTTCTGTTTCCGAGCTAAATCGACTTATGCCTCCATCGGTAGTAATCCATAAATTATCGGAAGAATCCTCTAATATAGAGTAAACTCTATTATGAGCTAAAGTATCGCTTCTCCCATTGTCACTTTTAAAAGTTTCAAATGTTTTCTTTAGCTCATTAAATCGGTTTAACCCTCCACCTCGAGTTCCGATCCAAATTCGTCCCTTTCGATCTTCATAAATGCATCGAATCCGCTCACTCGTAATACTTCCGGTGGAGCGACTACTGGGTAGAAACTGTTCTGTCGCTGATGAGGAATACAAAAACAAGCCTTTCCTATCAGTTCCAAACCACATCCTTCCTCGGGAGTCTTCATAAATGGCTCTAACATCCGTTGCACTGAGGCTTTTATTTTCAAAAACGTTTATATCAAAAGTGTTTAATTTATTTTCCTTAATTTTTATAGCACCATGCCTTTCCGTACCTGCCCATAATACATTGTTAGCGTCCAAAAAAAGCGTATTAAATCGCACCACTTCCGTTTGATTAACCTTAATAACGACTCTTTCGAAATCGTCATATTTTGGATTATACTTACTGAGTCCTCCACTTGTTGCAACCCAAACGTTTCCATCCACTCCCTTGGTTATTGCCCGAACAACATCATGAGACAAAGTTCTTTCATTACTTGGATCATGGCGGTAAATATATATTTTTTTACCATCATATCGATTCAAACCCTCTTGTGTACCAATCCATATGAATCCATGATCATCTTGATAAATGGACTGTACTGTATTTTGTGAAAGCCCATGTTGAGTGGTGATGTGTTTAAAGCGTGTATTAGAAAAGTCGTCAGCAAAAAGTTTCGATATGATAATTAAATGAATACATAGTAAAGTTAGCTTTGGAACCATACGAGTCTCAATAAGGTAGATACCGTTTTTTCTTTTCTTCTATTTTACTATGCGTAACTTAATCTTGCTCAACCCATATATTAGTATTAATTATGGAGTCACTTTTAACGGTATGGTCATTCCAAATGCTGGCGTCATTCCAAATACCGGAGTCATTCCAAAGTCCTGCATCATTCCAAATACTGGCATCACCCCAGAGTACATTGTCATTCCAAATTCCAGCGTCATTCCAAATGCCTGCATCATTCCAAATACCAGCATCACTCCAAGTGTATCCTGACTCATAATTTGTACTTCGATTCCATACGTCTTCACTATTATCTCTAAAATAAAAGTGATGCTGCTCGTTCATTTTTGTTACGCCTGCATAATGTTCTGTTCCACTGATATCCTTATTAATATCCATTCCTTGATTTGCGCATCCCAACAAAGAACTGTCATACGCAGTTTTAGCATCCACTTGACCTGCACCTTGTTGAAAAGGCGTGTATGCCCACAATCCGTCAATATTGCGAGCGGGACGAGCACTACTGATTAACCTACATTTAACATCATCAGGTTTAAGGCTCGGCTCAGCACTTATTAATAATGCAACAATTCCACTGACTACCGCTGCAGACTGCGATGTACCCGACATAGTAAAATATTTGCCACCATCATAAAATTCAGGGTGTTGCAACGCTAACTGCATTTTACTTTCCATAAGGCCCATCAAATGCCCACCCGGAGCTACGATATCGGGCTTAACAAAGCGTTCAAAAGTGGGTCCGCTCGCAGAAAACTTTGCCAAACGATCATCAGAAAAGTCATCCGGTGTGTAATTATCGGTCACTGCTCCAACCGTTATAAAATAAGGTACATTTCCTGGGATTCCGATGCTTGCAGATTCTCCAATATTACCCGCAGACGTAACAACCGTTATACCGGCACGCCATGCTTTCATTAATGCTTGGTTGACCGGATCGTCCCAATAATAGGATTTGGGTTCGGCACTAAAAGATAAATTCAAAACCCGTATGTTATAAGTATCTTTAAAATAGATCGCCCATTGAATGCCGCGGATGACATCCGCGTACTTACCTTCACCATTTTTATCAAAAGCCTTAACGCTAATTAACCGCGCATTCGGAGCAATACCATAATATCGGCCTCGCGTATCAAACTCACTATTAATCGCCACACTCGCCACATGCGTACCATGACCACTCTCTTCATCATCATTCATTGACGTTTTGTTGGTCATTGCATTATAGGTACCGTATACGCGATGACGACCATAGGCATCGTGACGAATGCCGCTCATCGACTTCACACCGGTATCCAGCACAACAATAGTGACACCATCGCCCAAAATGCCTTGTTGATGAAGCTCATGTGCACGTGTCATTTGTGTGGCTGAAGCGGGGGTAAAATCAAGTCGCTGCCCCCAGGCCAAACCATCGTTTTTTACTTCATAATCCGGGAAGAGCCTCAGTCCTGAAGCCGCTAATTGTTGCGCTTGAAAATGCGTTAACTTTGCAGCAACCGCATTAATTATCGAAAGGTTGTGAGTGATTTCAGCGCCAAATGCTGCGACCTGTACATTCGCTTTTTCACCTTGAATGATATAGTTTTCGCTGGATGACAAGCGCTCTGCCACTTGTTGGCTCATATTACTTGAACCAGCAACAACAAGAATGGCACACAGTGAAAGGACTAAAGATATGAGTGATTTCATTTCTTTATTTACCCCGCTTGGTTGTCGTTACAGTCGATTTATTGTGATGATTTGGCTGGCCCGAGCCGTATTAGGTTATTTTTCAACCATCAATATATCTCATTAAAGGATATATATTCCACTACTGATTCGACTCTTTGATTATTTTTTTAATATTATTGTCATAATTCGATTATTTAATAACATATTTTTGCCAGAAGATCGCGCACAACCCACCGTTTTGTCGTTTTCAGGCCAATTCTCGTCGCAATCCAACTATTCTCTGTACATCCTCAGTGTTATCAATAAGTTTGGGGCAATTGTCTGATTTCTGTATTAGTTCTTATCAAAGTTTGGGTTTATTAGCACAAAACTCGGACACTCTCACAACGACTCAACAATCTTGGACTCCCCCCAACTCGGTCAAGACAAGTGTTAGCACTTGATCTTTTAGCAGGTTTATTACCATGATTGACTATCCCAACAGCCACATATTTAAAGACTCACGCGGAGGGCACCCTTTGAGAGGCAGTAAAGGTCACCTGATTCAATCGCTCGCTTGGCTGATACTAGCGATTGTGGCGTTTCTTTACCTATTACCAACATTCGATACGGAAGTTCGCCAGTTTTTTTCAACCCACATAGCAGATGCCTTATTTCTATCATTATTGATAGTCATGGTTGTTTTCCGTTTACGAAGAGAAAATAGTGGTGTCTCTGCCTTATTCTGGTTTTTAATGGGAGCCAGCTTTCTTTCTTGGTTTATTTTAACTCTGGTGTTTAATTTTGGCTGGCAGAAGTTTCCTCATTCAACTCACAACCTTTTAACCGGCGTCAGCTATTTTCTTTTTTATGCTTTGATGATTGCAGCCATCGAAATTAAAGCTTATCGACGCGCCACCCAAGTTCTCACGCAACACAGCTTATTGATTTGGATTTCAACCCTTTCATTTACGCTTGGTGCATTCGCTTATTTAGTCATACTGCCTTCGTCTTACGGCGTTCCCGAGTCGAACACTTGGCCTTCAAATTTTTTGTTTTACATTTTGATGGATACGTATCTTTTGATCCGATGGTGGTTGCTTGCTTACACCTGTCGATTGGTTCACTGGAAAGGATACTTCTTGTTTGGCTTAGCGTCATTAAACTGGTTAATTGCCGATACTGTCGAAGCGCTAAGCCTTATGAATGTGATTGAAAGAGAAAGTGGAAACTGGACTGACTGGTTGTGGTATACCCCGTACGCATTAACCTTTGCAGGTCTTCAACAACCCCACAGCTCCGCCGAAAATGTCGACTTAAAGCATGGCTTTACGCGAACGCACTTATTTAACAGCCCCATTTTTTTTCTCGCGGTAATTATTCTACTTTACCTAATAAACTCTCGCTTCCCATTAGTAGAGCAAGCTGATTATTCCGCACAAAATGTACTTTTATTCGGGTGGCTTTTCATTACTTTTGCTCTCGCTGTATTACAGTTTAATACTCTGAACCAACAAACCCGTCGCATGCGGCATACACTGAAAGAAGCTCGGTTTACCCAGGACTCTCTGCAACAACATTTACAACAACAAGCCCGTCAGCTGAAAAACCAAATGGATTCCTACAAGTCGATTTTGGAAACCACCAGCAATGCCATTTTCACGGTAGGGCATAATGGAGTCATTCATTCTGCCAATCCCGCAACGCAACGTATGTTGGGTTATTCTCCGGAAGAACTGGTAGGCAAACCCTTTACACAACTCGTAGAACCCGGCGATGAACTGGCATTATTTTTTCAATATCAAAGCTACCAACAGAAATTAAAGCGAAGAGAATCCGGTCTGGAACTCGAAGCGGTTATGAAAAACAGTGACGACCAAAAGGTTCACGTACATGCAACGATTTCACAAGGCCGGATGGATACCAATGCACCACTCGTGATCTCACTCGCCGATATTCGAGAACAAAAACGCGCAACCGAAGAACTGCATCGAATCAAAGATCAATTTACCGCTAATATTTCGCACGAATTTCGAACGCCTTTAACCATCATTAATGGTGTACTCGATAATTTGTTACACACAAGCCGTTCCGAGCAAGAAAAGGCACAGCTCAATACAGCAAAAACCAACGGTTTACGCATGGTTCGAATGGTCGAGCAACTGTTAGAATTATCGCGTTCGGCAAACCGCTCTGTACTGCTTTCTTCTATCGATGCAACACCGGTCATTAATTTCGTAATCCAATCTTTCGAAGAAATTGCCAAACAAAAAAGCATTCACTTTCAATTTCCAAAACTGAACTCAATTTGGGTGATGGGTAATGCTCAGGCTTTGGAAAAAATAGTATTTAACTTGCTATCAAATGCCTTTAAGTACACACCGGAAGAAGGCCACATATCGATTCAAATAGAGCGACAAAGTACCAATTATCAATTAATCGTAAGCGATACCGGTGTCG
Source organism: Pleionea sp. WD8-19 (assembly GCF_055326765.1). Classification (NCBI taxonomy): domain Bacteria; kingdom Pseudomonadati; phylum Pseudomonadota; class Gammaproteobacteria; order Oceanospirillales; family Pleioneaceae; genus Pleionea; species Pleionea sp. WD8-19. Next base: position 12,185 of record NZ_JBUZOU010000007.1, read on the forward strand.
GTATTTCAGAAACAGAACAAGAGAAAGTATTTCAACGATTCTATCGAGCCAGTAACACTGAACGAAAAGCCATTCACGGTGTTGGTATCGGTCTCGCCTTGGTCAAGGAACTGTGTGAAGCCATGGGTTGGACCATCAGTCTGGAATCCCAACCCGGTAAAGGCTCTCAATTTGTCATTAATATGCGAGCTTCAGAACTGGCACCTCAAGAACAATTTATCCCCCCAGTAGACTACCAACCTACCGATGCATTAACTCGAAATGTCGAGGCCGAACTGGTTGACACCCACGAAACTCAAAAACAAAAGCTTGGGGTTAAATCGAAATATATGGTCTTGGTCATTGAAGATAATGCCGACATGCAAGCTCACTTAAATCAGATATTATCACCGCACCACCAAATACTTACCGCTAGCAATGGTGAAGAAGGTATTCGCTTAGCGCTCGATTACATACCCGACATCATCATCTCCGATGTTATGATGCCCGGATTAAATGGATTTGAGACATTAAAAATTCTACGTCGTAATGAATTAACCTCCCACATACCCGTCATCATGTTAACTGCACGTAGCGATGTCGACAGTAAAATCGAAGGATTGGAAGCCGAAGCCGACGACTACCTCACCAAGCCTTTTGATGCGCGGGAACTGTTACTTCGACTACAAAATCAAATTCAATCACGCGTTAAACTGCAACAAAAACTCACGCAACAATGGCATAAACAACCGTTTCAGAACGCTCAGCCAGGGCCTGTGGAAGACAAGTTCATACAAAAGCTGAACAGTAAGTTTGAAGCTCACTACGCGGAAGCTGACTTATCCATGAGCTTTCTATCCAGCGAATTAGCCATGAGTGAGCGCCAACTTCAGCGAAAAGTAAAAGCCTTGCTTGGCATTAGCCCATTGGAGGCTTTAAGACAATTTCGACTGGAAAAAGCAAAAGTCCTGCTCACAAGCCAGGAACAGGTTGGACTAGTCGCTCAAGCTTGCGGATTTTCGTCGCAAAGCCATTTTGGCCGGTGCTTTAAAGAGTACGTCGGCGTACCACCTCGCGAGTTTCAAAAAGAAGCGCAAAATCCTTAAAATTGGTAATAATACCAAGCCCATGTCGCATACCAACCAGGAATTGTCGTATTTCGACTATCTCAAGCCCGTACATTTATTGAAAGATGAAGCTCAAGCTGCTGCCAAAGAAGCACAGCAACAACAGGGACAACCACAGTGCCAAGACACTGCCAAGGAAGACTTCGACGTAACACAACTCATCTGAACTACGAAATAAATCACTGGGAGAGATACCGAATGGTTTCAAAGATTAAAGCACTTTCTGCAGCTACTCTGGTAGCGCTGTCCACTGGCAGCGTTTTAGCTGAAGACAGCCGCTACATTATTCAAGTCGACAACAGCAAAAAAGGGGTCGTAAAAGCACTCGCAAAAAAACTGGGTGGTGACATTAAAGTTGATGCAAACGGCTTTATTGCCGCGTCATTCGAAGGCAAGACACTGAACGAAGTAAAAGGATTACTGAATAACCCTCATATCAAGTTAATTGAAGAAGATGCTCGTCGAATACCCTTAGCGTTATTCAGTGACGACGTGGGCGACCCATTGGCTCAACAATTAACGCCTTATGCGATTTATCAATCGCAAGCGGATCAACTCAACCTCCAAATGAGCAATGCAAAAACCGTTTGCGTTATCGACTCGGGTATCGCGCGTGAACAGGGAGAAACTGGCGGATATAATGCCGATTTTGACTGGACCACAATCACAGGCACCAGTAATTCGGGCACTGGCGACTGGTTCCGCGATGGTGGCCCACACGGTACTCACGTAGCCGGTACAATTGCCGCAACAGACAATGGCTTTGGTGTTATAGGCATGGCTCCAGGCAACCCCATGCACATTATCAAAGTCTTTAATGCATCGGGTTGGGGTTACTCTTCCGATCTGGCTTACGCCGCTGAGCGCTGTACCGAAGCTGGCGCTAGCATCATCAGTATGAGTTTAGGAGGAGGCGGAGCGAATAGTACCGAAGAAAACGCTTTTCAAACCTTTACAAACAACGGGGGCCTGGTATTAGCGGCCGCCGGCAACGATGGCAATAATGTTCGCTCTTATCCTGCGGGATACAAATCCGTCATGATGATTGGCGCCAATGATGCCAATAACGCTATCGCCGACTTTTCACAGTTCCCTTCCAATACCGTCACCAAAGGACGAGGTAAAAAGAGAACGACGGAAACACACGATGGGTATGGCGTTGAAGTGACGGTTGGCGGTGTGGATACCTTATCCACTTATCCATCAGATGGCGCTGCTTTAGCATCCATGACAGCTGACAATATAGGCTTTGCCGCATCAGCGATGGAAAACAATGGCGAAGCCAATGGAGCAACCTATTTTATGGGTACGGCTGAAGCCACCGATTCCGGTGCCAGCGGTAGAATTTGCGTCATCGATCGCGGCAACATTTCCTTCCACGATAAAGTCGCCAATTGCGAAAACTCCGGTGGGATTGGCGCGATTATTATTAATAATGAACCGGGCATGCTTTACGGTACGCTGGGAGAATCCAACAGCACTTCGATTCCGGCGGTTGGCGCGACTCAAGAAGACCGCGCAGCACTCGTGGCGGCATCATCTGCCAGTGTAAAAGTGAGTGCGAGCGATTACGGCTATATGAGCGGTACTTCCATGGCCACACCGGGTGCATCAGGTATCGCTGCTTTGTTATGGTCCAATCATCCACACTGTACTGGAACTGACATACGAGCGGCAATGAAAGCAACCGCTGAAGACCAAGGTGCAACCGGTCGTGACGATTACTTTGGGTACGGTATCGTCAAAGCCAAAGCCGCACATGATTATTTAACGGCTAATGGTTGTGGAGGTGATAACGGCGGTGGTGATCCAGGTGGAGATGATATTTCACTGAATGCTAACGGCTATAAGCAACGTGGCGTTCAGAAAGTTGATCTTTCCTGGTCGGGTGCAAACAGCAGCAACGTGGATATCTTCCGCGATGATAATTTAATAACAACCACGGCAAACGACGGTGCTTATACCGATAACTTGAATGTTAAAGGTGGAGGCAGCTATATCTACAAAGTATGCGAAGCGGGCACTACAGCGTGTTCCGCGAATGTGTCTGTTGTGTTCTGATGATCAATCACTGTCTAATAACTATAAGATAAGAAAGCAACACGTTAGCGGGTCGTAAGACCCGCTTTTTTATTTGAAGGACAAATAAATTCAGCTTTTTGAATAAGGTAATTGCACTACCGGAAAACTTTATTTAACCTGAAAACCCGGGCCAAATTTTTTTTTAATGACGCTCTAAATCAGGATCAAACTTATGAGTCACTTTATCGTTGAGTTTAAAAATGCCTTACCCGCTGAGTTTTGCGATCATGTGATCCAGAAGTTTGAGCAAGATACTCGAAAAACCCCTGGCAAAACCGGTGGAGGCGTCGACAAAGCAAAAAAAGACAGTCTCGATCTTTACATCACTGAATTAAGCGGCTGGCAGCAAGAGTGCCAAACCATTTCTAACTTAATATTGCAGGGCTTAATTCAATACTCGAAAGCTTATCCCTTTTTATTGACCGGCGCTGTTTCACCTTCGATACAGGATGCGAAAACAGGTCAACCGCGATCCGTTCATTACGAAGAGATTCGTAAAATGAACGAGCCTCAGATTGGTCAACTGATTCAAACGATCTACCGGCTCGATAACGTCAACCTACAAAAATACAAAAAAGGACAAGGCGGCTACCATCATTGGCATTCGGAACATTTTCCGCATCCGACCGATCGCGAACAAAAATCATTGCACCGGGTATTGCTTTGGCTAATTTACCTAAACGATGTAGACCAAGGCGGCGAAACCGAATTCTTTTTTCAACAGTCGAAAATTAAAGCCAGCAAAGGCAGCCTGGTTTTAGCGCCTTGTGACTTTACACACACGCATCGTGGTTGTGTTCCAGAATCTAACGATAAATACGTGTTGGCTTCGTGGGTAATGTATCGACATGCAAATGAATTATATGGAAAGCAGTGATACTAAAATTTACCAACCCAAGTACGTACTCCATTCATAATCATCTCTACGGCAATCGTTCCGGCAACTAATGCCGTTACACGTCCAGCGATTTCTATATAACGATTGATGAGTGCTTCATTTCTGGGAAGCACAAAATCATGTAACCATTTTAAAATCACCATGGTCAGTAAGCAGATAAACACCCCGATTAACACGATTAAAGTAGCAATAATGGGATCGTGTCGTTTACCTATCACGACGCAGGCACTGATTGTTCCAGGCCCAATCAACACGGGCATCGCAACCGCTCCAGAAAGGTGTTGCGACTCACCTTGCAATATTTCGATAGCGGTTGGACCTCGAAACACGAACTGAAGCCCAATCACCAAAAAGACAACACCTCCGAATATTTGAAACGAAGCAAAGTCCGCTTGCAAAAAGCGAGTGAACACCGCATCGCCCAACACGACAAAACAAAAAAACACCAGCGACGCAATCCAACCGGCACGTACGAGCACGTTTCGAAACTGACGATTATCAAGTTTTTGTACCATACCGATTAAATAAACAATCAGTAAAAATGGATTCAACAGAACCAATAGTAGAGTAATAGAACTGAGTATTTCTGACATACGCGGATAAGAATGGGTTTCAATGCCAAATTGTCAGATTAGTACCGGAAGCAGCAAAAGTAAAAAGCACTCCGTTGTAGAGTGCTTAAAAAAGATATGAAAATTAGAATTTCTTAACTTAGCCGATAGCCATCAGTATGAACGGATGTCACCGCACGACCGGACGGATCAGCCATTTGTTGAAACTGCTCATCCCAAGCCAAAGCCGTTTCGGTACTGCAAGCAACAGATTTACCCCCCGGAACGGTTTTAGCCGCCGACTCCGACGGAAAGTGTTGCTCAAACATTTCACGATAAAAATAGGCTTCCTTGGTAAGCGGAGTGTTCACCGGAAACCGAAAATGTGCAGTCGTAATTTGCTCGTCACTAATCTGCTGCTCCGCCAGCTCTTTCAGGCTGTCGATCCAACCGTAGCCCACACCATCAGAAAATTGCTCCTTTTGACGCCAGCAGACCTCTTCTGGCAATAAGTCAGAAAAAGCTTCGCGTAAAATGTGCTTTTCCATTTTACCTTCGGTAATCATTTTGGATTCGGGATTTAGCAACATCGCGGTTTCGATAAAGTCGCGATCAAGAAAAGGCACGCGAGCTTCCACCCCCCAGGCGGCCATTGACTTATTAGCGCGCAAACAATCATACCAGTGCAACTTTTCAACTTTACGAACCGTTTCATCATGAAACTCGCGGGCGTTGGGCGCTTTGTGGAAATACAAATAGCCACCAAACAGTTCATCGCTGCCCTCACCACTCAACACCATTTTGATCCCCATCGCCCGGATCTTGCGAGCCATCAGATACATGGGTGTGGATGCTCGAATGGTGGTCACATCGTAGGTCTCCAGATGATAAATAACATCAGAAAGTGCATCGATGCCTTCTTCAATGGAGTACACAAAGTTATGGTGGATGGAACCGATGTGATCGGCAACCTTTTGCGCAGCCAAAAGATCCGGCGAGCCTTCCAGCCCAATGGCGAAAGTATGTAAACTCGGCCACCAGGCCGAGGTTTGGCCATCTTCTTCAATTCGTTTGTCGGCAAATTGTTTAGCAACCGCAGCAACGATTGACGAATCGAGCCCACCAGAAAGTAAAACACCGTAAGGCACATCCGTCATTAAATGACGCTTTACTGCCGCAGTCAAAGACTCGCGTACACTTTCAACACAAGAAACATTACCTGCAACAGAATCATACGATTCCCACTTGCGTTGGTAGTAACGCTCCGTAGCTTCTAACTTAATGGGTTGCGCCAGTGCTTTTGGTGATTTGCTCGATAAAAAATGACCTGGAGGGAAAGTAATGACTTGCTCACACACCTCCGACAAGGCCTTCATTTCTGACGCCACATAAAAGTTGCCCAATTTGTCATAGCCCATGTACAGAGGAATGATTCCTATCGGATCACGCGCAATCAGGTAACTGCCGTCGGTTTCGTCATATAAGATAAAGGCAAACATGCCGTTTAAATCATCAAGCAGCTTTTTGCCCTTTTCTCGATAAAGAGCCAGAATGATTTCGCAATCGGATTTGGTTTGAAAATCGTATTCACTCGATAACTGTTGTTCTAACGCCTTGTGGTTATAAATTTCTCCGTTCACCGCTAACACTTGCTTACGGTCGGGCGAGTAAAGCGGTTGAGCCCCATTTTCAACATCCACGATCGCAAGTCGTTCATGCACCAGGATGACCGACTCCCCCTGAAACACACCGGACCAGTCAGGGCCACGATGCCGCTGTTGCTTCGATTGCTGAATCGCCTGTTTTCGCAGCGCCAAAATATCGGATTGAATGTCGAGGATCCCTAGAATGGAACACATGATTATCACCTTGGTTAAATTTTCAGTCTCTTTTTTAATCAAGCATTAACCAAACCAAGCTATTTGTGAATACCTTAAAAGATAAATGGCATTTCAGTTAAATATTTTCTATTATTTACCCTGTATATTGAAAAATCGTTAATATCGCTACCGAAATACTATGGAAAATCAGACAATCGACAATCTGGACAAACGCATCATTAATGCTTTGGTGGCCAATGCCCGCACGCCCTATGCCGAGCTGGCAAAGCAATTTAAGGTGAGCCCGGCAACCATTCATGTGCGAATCGAAAAACTAAAAGGGATGGGTATCATTGAGGGTACCCACTTACAAGTTGATGCCAAAAAGCTGGGTTACGACGTTTGCTGTTTTATTGGTATTAACTTGCGTAGCGCAGGTGACTACCCGGAAGTGATTCGACAACTGGAACAAATCGACGAAGTGGTAGAAGCCTACTACACCACTGGCCAGTACAGTATTTTCATTAAAATCATGTGTCGCTCCATTGACGATTTGCAGTGGTTGTTGATTGATAAAATTCAGGCAATCGATAAAGTACAAGCAACCGAAACCTTGATTTCGTTACAAAACCCCATTCAACGCAGTATTCAAGCTTAGGGTCTGTTGACACTCGTTATATGATTTTTGATCAGCACCACCAGCAATGCCTGGAAGACATAATGCGTTTGCGCCGTGATGTGCGTGGAAATTACTTTATTGATACGCCTGTAACGGATGAGGATCTCAATCAACTTTTTTATGCCGCATCCTTGGCACCCTCCGTCGGCTTTTCCCAGCCTTGGGAATTTGTGGTGATAAGAAATCAAAAAGTAAAAAAATCCATTGCTCACAATTTTCAACAGGAAAACAAAAACGCTGCCGTTTTATTTAGTGACGATAGACAAAGGCAATACCAACAATTGAAACTGGAAGGCATTCAAGAAGCCCCCGTGAATTTAGCAGTCTTCTATCACCCAAACAAAGATCCGGTACTCGGTCAAACCTCAATGTCCCAAATGGGCGAATACAGTGTGGTTTGCGCGATTCAAAACATGTGGCTGATGGCTCGCAGTATGAACATTGGCATGGGTTGGGTCAGCATACTTGATCCGGAACAAGTGAGAATTACTTTAAACGCGCCCAAAGCACATAAGCTGATCGCCTATCTTTGTGTGGGTTATGTCAGGGAATTTTTAGATAAGCCCGAGCTGGAAAAATTAAATTGGGAAAAGCGTAAATTAAAGCATCAATTTGTATTTAGTGAGTCTTATTGATCGACTGCGATACTCGTTAAATCATCACTTTGCTTGAGAGATTTTTGGCAATCTGGGATCTCTCCTTTATTTTCAAAGTAACTGGCAATGGTCATGGTAGCTTCTATATTTTCTCCATGTGCATTAAACCGTATTCGTCCACTGATACCGTTATATTCCAAAGAATCGTGTTTTTGATACAATGCGACAATATTTCCAAAGTCTCGATACGATATAGGATATCCGTTACCCGCGACTTTCTGTATGGCGTCAACAAACTTAACGTTTAGTTTGTTTTCAATTTGCATAGCCATGGCGAATAACATCACCCCATCATACACATACGCACTATCATACCCGTTAATATCAATGCCCAGCCTTTCACCAATTTCAGCCTGTAACCGTTGAGTATCTTCATTCACATTGAGTGAGGCATCCGAAAGAAGAAACTGAACACATTGTTGAATATCCCCTAACACCACACCCGGCTCCAATCGTGGTTTTACCGTGTCTCCAGCAATAACGTAAGGAAGTGATCCTTTCCAAGTTTCCCCCATTCGCTTAATAAATTGAAGGATAATGTCTGCCCGAAGTGTCACCACTACAGCACTCGGATTTGCTCGTTGTATGTCAATAATTTCCGGTCGCAAGTCAATTTCGTCAATATTAACCCACGCACTGAGTTGCAACTCACCCGCTAACGTTATTCCCTTTGCTGCTAAGCCTTGTTTGATTCCCGCAGAAAGCTCTTCGCTGTAAAGATCGCGTCCCGTGATCAAATAAACACTTTTGTCTCGATTTAAACGATCCAGCTCCTTTAAAATTTTGTCGCTTTGAAACTGATTGCTCACCACGCTGCGCCAAAAGGATTTGCCACCATATTGTATACCCAGTTTCGTAGCCGATGCGGAGGGAGAAAAAACGGGCACCTTATAAGGCAGTGCAACTTTGCTGAGAACCAATTCAGTGAAGTTTGAATTATTAGGACCAATCAATGCTTTCACTTTATGATGTTCGATAAGCTGCTGCGACAGCCTTACCGATGCCGCTGAATCATTGTCATCGTCGGCTCGCACAATAGCCAGCGGTTGACCTCCGATTCCTCCGCTGCGATTAACCACTTCGGCCGCCAAGTCTGCTGCAGCGATAAGTTCTGCTGAGTACTTAGGGAAAGGCGTTAGGGGTACGACAATCCCAAAATTGTACGAATTAGCTCTAACAGGATTGTCCTTCGACTGAAAAATTTCGAGACCTTGGTATTTATCATCCACTGAAATGTGCATCAACTCTTTTAAAGAAAGAGAAAACAAGTCTTCTTCGGCATAGCCAAAAATATTTATACAACAAAAGCATACGATAGCTATGTGTTTATACAACGAAAACTCCGAAACAAATCTTAGACACACCAGAAAAAATCTCATGGTGAGTATTTAAACAACTGTGATAAGCTGCGTCCACCATAATAGTGGGTTATCGATTGAGAATACAAAATATTTATAAAACATTACATAAAGGACACATAATGAAATATAAAGCGTTTTTGTCTGTCTTTGCATTCGGTGTATCGACAGCTTCCTTAGCCAGCACCGACTGCTCTCAAGTTCAGCAAATTTCAATACCTCAATGTGAAGCGTTGATCGATTTTTGGTCACGAGCATCTGGACCAACCTGGTCAAATGCCAGTACCAATAAATGGAATAAAGACAACCAACCTTGTGGCTGGGAGGGTGTGAGCTGTAACGCGGATCAAGTGACCGGCATCGAAATCGACGATTCAAACTTAGTCATTAATCACGAGTCGATGGCGGCCTTTCCCGCTCTGGAAAAGCTCACTTTAGCCAATGCTTACGTTTACGGTAATGTGCCAAATTTAAACAGTAACCCACAACTGAAACAGCTAAATTTATCCGGAAGCGCCATTGGCGAACGTATGAGTTCCCTTGCCAACTTAGCCCAACTGGAAAGTTTAAACCTTTCGGGCACTCAATTAAGCAAACTCCCCGATCTTTCACAAAACCTAGCGTTAAAAAGTTTAAACCTTTCCAACAATTACCTGAGCAGCCTACTACCCAACCTCAACAACTTCCCGCTACTCGAAAATTTAAACATCGAACAGACGATGATTTGGGGGCCGTTAACCTTTAACGGCAATCCTAATGCCAGCATCCCTTTGCTGGACGGTTCGCAAGTTTGTAAATCATCAAAGGTAGACTATGGCCACTTAGAACAAGCGATTGATCATCTCCCTCGTTGTTCCAGTTTTGGTGGAGCCGATTTTAATGTGAGTGAATTTGGTATCCTGCCTAACGACGGCAAAGAGGATGGTATCGCTTTAAACCAATTACTTGAGCATTTTTCGTATTTAGTCGATGAATACGGCAACCTCAATGTAACATTACAGTTCGACGCAGGTACTTATGAGTTTTCTATCCCATTACTCGTCAACCGACTTCATAATGTCAAATTACTGGGAGTAAACGTCACAGAGTCCATTTATGAAGAAAGCCCGAACGCCTTTACTCAATTTGTCAAATCGTCAACGTTTGTAAATAATGCCGACCTGCAAAAAGGTACCTTGGTTACGGTTAACGGCTCCGAAAACACAACGATTCAACGAATTGTCTTTCGCGGTTTAGAAAGCTCCTTAGAAAAGGAGTTTACTTGGGGCGATCACGGACTGGCGCTGATTAATACGTACAATGCCAATATTTCAAATAACCGTTTCGACAACTTCGGTGATTCCGCAGTTACACTCACAACGGACTTGTCGCAACACACATACCACTTTCCGAGCTCGAGCTCTGCGAATAAAGTGGAGTTGAACTATTTTAACAACATTCACCGCGTAACAACTGCGGGTAACGATTACGGCTCGTATGAACTTAAGTTCAACTACAACACCGTTCGACATTTAAAAAACAGTTTGCAGTTCCATGCCAAAAAACATACCGAAGGTTTAGAAGTCAACCACAACGATATTGAAGGGCCAGGAGCAGAGTCTGACTTTTACGCCAATGGCATTCAAGTGGCTGGTTATTCTAAAGTTGAAATTCGTGGCAACAAAATAAAAAATGGCCCCGTAAATGGTATTGCACTTCGTTCCCTTATTTACAATTTTACGGACGATCGCTACGACTGGGGCAACTATTGGGTTACCGAAAACACGATCGAAAACTATAAACAAGCCATTTTTGTGCACAATGCTTTATTTACAGATGGCTATGAACCCGCGGCACGTGATATTCGTATTGAAAACAATAACATTTTAAGTAGTTGGAACAGTATGCAACAAGCCCATATTCACCTAATCGGTAAGCGCTTCGACTACAGCTACGTAAATGACAATACCATTTTCGGTGGTCAATATGCGGTTTGGCCATCAACCAGTATCGATGGTTTAAGCATAGGTCATAACCCGTTTTATCCGAGCAATGCCTTCGACATTTCACTCTACTACGATCGAATGACAGGACCTAACTTGATCCAAGATCCACAAATCAATAATCTCAGCAATTGGTGGATCCCGCGAGCCAATATTTTAGATTCAACGGATCGAGGTAACAGCTTCCATACTGTTCAACCTTACGCCCCGTTGAAGAATGGTCAACATGACTTTTTCTGGTCAGCCAAACAGTTTGCAGTCGAAGCCGGCAAAACCTATTTGTATTGGGCTTCAATGAAAAGCCAGGGATATAACCCTAAAGGCGCCTTAATGGTACAGTTCCGAAAAGCAGACGGTTCTTTCCATTCTAACGCACCTATTGTTCAACAAAATACAAGTTCAGAAAACCAATGGGAATATGTGGGTATGGAGTTTCAAGTGCCAACAGGTGCTGCATTTGTAAAAGTATCTGGTTTTATGTACGAACAGTCGCCAGACAACATGGCGTCGGTTTGGTTCGATGACTTATCCATTACCGAACTCCGTTAAAGTACTCCGTTACAAGCCACACTGAAAGTGTGGCTTGTTTTCCTACTCGTTAGCAACGTTTTTAGATTTAAACCTTTCTAATAAAGCCACTTTCTTACTTTGACTTACTAATTGATACGGTTCAAGCCGCGGCAGCACCAAATCCAACGCCAACCACAAACCCAATGATAAACATCAATAAAAGCAAATAGTAAATCCAACGTGCACCTTGCGGGTGCGCAAAATTCACCGTCCATCCATGAGAGGGATTCTTTTTTGGCACATAAGGTCGACTATCCCGTTTGCTGAAATAAATCGTACTCCAGTTATCCGGATTCTCCCATTCCGCTTGATCCACTTCGTTTTGCTGGCTTCTTTTACTCATTAACTTCACCATGAAGTTTTAATTCAATGTAGATGACGCAACAGTAAATTTCCAATTATAAAGATCAACCGACTTAACCTGTCATCACTCAAAACGAGCTATTTCAAGCGCCCTTAATTAAAAACCAGTTATCGAATAGCACCGTATTTTATATAATACTCGATGTGTTTTTTCACTTAAATGATTTGTATACCGCAATTTCATTTAAATAGACTAATTAGTCTTTGTAAGAGAGGTGCTGCTTTTCGTACCCATCAATGATCACCTTTAAAAGATGGGTTAGCACCCATCCTACCGTCCCTGAAGATTATTTCTTTTCTACGGCTTTAACATCGAAAAGTGAAAGGTTGGCTTCAATGATATGAGTCAACTCAGCATCAGTAAACCACTTACCTTGATTTGGAAAACATTTTACGGTTATTCGTTCATTCGATTCATCATCAAAACTCAGTTGCAGTGCATGCAAATAACACCGATCCGCTTCTGCTTGAACTTTTTTATCACCATAGCGAAAATCACCCCAAATCGGACAACCGTTACTTTTCATTGCAACGCGAATTTGGTGAGTTTTTCCAGTAAGTATTTTTACAATAGCCAGCCTCAAGCCTTCTTTATAACCCAAACTAAAAAACTGTGTTACAGCCGGGTTATTTTGGGTACGAGTCAGTTTCCAGTTGCCATTTCGAGAGGGTTCCATATCACCAATGATGGTGCCTTGTTTTTTCTTTGGTTTACCCTTAGTCAAAGCAATGTAAATTTTATCGGTGGTTTTGTGTTGAAACTGTTGCGATAGAAAAGACGCCGCTTTAGGATTTTTAGCCAGCAACAAACAACCGCTGGTAACTGTGTCGAGCCGATGCACCGGTGCCAAGTATTCGAGATTTAATTGTTCTTTTAACAGCGTAACGATACTTGGTGCACCGCCCTCTGAATGCATGCCAACACCGGCTGGTTTATTCGCTACCAGCCAGTTTTCGGTTTGTTGAATGATTGGAATGTTTATTTGCTCATCCAAAAGTTTGTATTCCAATCACACCGTATTGAAATAAGTAAAGTGTTACCACAACAAACACCATACTCGATAACAAGCAAAAATATTTGGCGAATGCATTGAGAGGCTTATTAAAGTATCGTACGCTTTGAATGAATCCAATAATGGCGCTCAACGCGAACATTATCGAGCAAAACCAGATAGCGATGGATACAAAACTTGGTTTACCCAATAAGTTCATCATGTCGACAATCTGCCCGATGATGAAAAAGACTAAAGTTCCAGCAAGTGATAGGCTGGCGCAAAACGGCCACAACCGAATTTGCATAGCTGCACCGGGTTCGATTTTTTTCGATAGTCGACGCACTAACCACACCCAAAACCACAGCAAATGCAACACAACCAAAGCAATAAACATCCAGGCGACTACCAAGTGTGTCCAATGATTGACCGAAGATATTTTTTGGTAATATTGATTTCCAATTTGCAAAGCATGCCCTTGATCATCTTCAAGTAAAACCAGTGTCGGTTTTGTTCTTTCCTCAAGTCGAAACAGGTTTTGCGAAACCGGAAAATAAGTTGTCAACTTGCCGTCATAAACACTTAATTCTTTGTCTGAAAAACTCAGTTTATGGACGTCGAAAACTTGTTCAATAAAACGAGCAAACTCCTGCCTTGGATTTACCGGCCGATAATAACCAGAGAAAGCACGATGCTGTTCGGTTATTTCGGCTTTTGAATCTGCTGGCTTAGGCACTGGTAGTCCGTAAGTTATATATTCACGGATCGCTTTGGAAATGGCTTTCATTCCCGCGCCACTGTCTGAGTTGATCATAAAAGCATAACCAATGCCTTCTTTCGGCAAATAAGCCAAAACAGCCAATCCTCCATTAATGCCGCCATTGTGCCCCTGAAAAATAAATTGATTATGAAACGAAGTATAATTGTTAAGGCCGTATCCTACGCGTAAACCCGCTTTTGCTGCCAATGAAGATGCCGGCGTTTCCATTCGTCGAATTGAAGCTTCAGACAAAACGCGCTCTCCATTCGCCTCACCCCGATTGATTAAAAAACGAACCAAACCCGCCATATCGCGTGCTGATGCATTTATGGATCCAGAGGGGCGCATCCCAATATGCCAATATTCAGACGGTTTTCCTTTCTCATATAATGTTGCCAATAACGAATCATCTTCTGGGTAGCGATAAGTGGCACTGGTCATTTCCAAAGGCGAGAAAAATTCTTCCGCGACATATTTCTCAAAATCCATGCCGGTTATTTTTTCAATAGCATAAGCAACAGCTGGAGGGCCGGCATTGGAGTACGACACGCGAGCACCGGGTTTCCATCGTGAATATCTTGAGTCAGGATGATAATCAAGCGCTTCTTTTAGTGTCAGGGGTTTGGGATCATTACTGGCGTATTCAGCCAAATGAATGTCATCCCAACCTGCCGTATGTTCAAGTAAATGCACCACACGCACGGGATCACTCTGCTGCCAGTCATTTGTAAACGCTACATCCGGTGCCAACTCCCGGTAAGGCATTTGTAAATCGAGTTTTCCCTGCTCAACCAGCTTCAAAGCAGACAAAGAAACAAACATTTTAGAAACCGAGCCGATGCGAAATAACGTTTCTGCTGAGGCTGGTTTGTCTTGCTCTTTATTAGCAACACCCAACCCGGTGACCCATCGATCGGTTTTCCTGTCGACAATGGCAAGACCAATACCTGGAATACTGTGATGTTCTAGCAAGTGTTCAATTTGCGCTTTTAACTCATCAATGCTTTTAGCAGGCTTACTCTCTTTTTTTTGTTCAGCCCAACTCATACAAGTCAGAAACGTCAGTAAGATATAAAGTGATGTATTTTTCATAGTTTCCTTATTGATATTATTGTGAAGTTTTGTGCATTATTAAGCGTCTGCTGTTCTATCCTATCTTCCTCGCAATAAAACGTGACATAGGCCGACCGTCTTCTAGTGTTTCTACTTCATCAAGCAATATGTCAAACTCGCTAAACGCGTTGGCAAGCTCTCCCGGTGCCAACAAATAGTTTGGGTTTCTTGGCGAACCGATTTTTTCAGATCCTTGCATAAAGGTTTGATAAGCGATCAATCCACCACATTGAATAAGCGATTTTATCAACGGTAGCAAAGGCCGATGCAAATAGCGGCAAATATTAATGGCGGAAAAGTCATTAGGCCAGGGTACAAGTTGTTCAAGCGTAAAGTTCTTTTCTAGGTCAACCTGCTTTAATTTCAATTCGGCTTGATGATAATCCGCGCTCAGTTGTGCACGTTGAAGTGCAGTTTCAGAATAGTCAACGCCATAAACCGACCAGCCTTGCATCGCTAAATAGATAGCATCGCGGCCAGAGCCACAAGCCAAGTCGAGAATGGTTGAGTTTTTAGGTAAATAGTTTATTAAAAATTGCTTTTCAAAAGTTTCGATAAAAGGGGCAGGCTGCCAATAAAATGCAGAAGATTTTCCCGACTGAAAATATTTTTTTGGTAATTCGTTAAGTTCAACCCAATGAAACTTTTGCGTAACCTTTAGTGCTCGTTCATGGAAAAAGTCGTCAGCAGCCGATACACAGTTTTGATCAACAATAATACTAAAGCCTTGTGTCTTTTTAGGCAGTTCCTGCATTCTTAAAAACAAATGTTGAGCCGGAATATTAACAGAACCTCTCACATGTCGTTGCTCGAACTGTTGTTGCGTTCGACAATCGAATAGTGGAAGACCCTGATCAACCCATGCCTGCAAGTTTGTCATTAACGATTCGCCTGCAACCGACCGTAAGTTAAACTTCGCCACAGCCACTCTAACGGCCCAAAGCGAAAATGTTTTAACCAAATATGAGAAAATACAATAACAACGCCCCATACCGAAATGGCAAAGAGCACTTGTTGATATCGCTCCAGATCTCCGTAAAGGTTAAAACCGAATCCGTAGATGATGTAAGTACAAATTAACGATTGCGCAATGTAGTTAGTAAAAGCCATTTGACCAACACGAGCAAACGCTCGCTTTACTAAACGGGTATCGACATTTTTCGCTAGCAACATCATCAAACTGCAGTAACCCATTGCCGCAATAATACTGCCCCAGTAGTTGTACTGCATGCCAAAAGCCATAGAGTACTTCCAGTTAAACTCAGCCGCTAAGTTGTTAACTACACCCCATGCGGTTAACGACATTCCCACAACAATAAATACTACGCCGAGCATCGAATAATGTTTCGTCAGCCATTCGCCATGAAAAAAGCGACTTTTATACAGCGCCATACCAATAAGGTTAAGTCCCAGTACTTTAGGCAAAAACATGAGTAACATAGGTTGCATTTCCGCTACTTGGCCAATACGAAATGCTAGAGCTTGTAACCAATTGCCTGTATAAGCAGAAATTTCAGCATTTAAAGCATCTTCACTCGGTTGCCAAAAAGGTAAGATATCTTTAGCGACATCTTCTGGCGGGATATAAGGAAAAACGAGGCCTTGAAGTAAGAAGATCAACCAAACTAACGCTATCAATCCCAACGCAGACCCTATCAGCGTTTTAACTTTGGCATCACGGAATAAATACGCCAAAGCACCACTCATTGCATACATGACCAGAATGTCACCCCACCAGATAAAATAAGCGTGGATCATACCAAACAAAAACAGCCACCCCATTCTTAAGTAGTGGCGTTTTCCACTGTGGCCTTCTTTCTGATCCGCACGCTCAGAAAATATAAAAATTCCAGCACCAAAAAGGATCGAAAAAATACTCATAAACTTTTGATCAAACAATAGGTGAGAAAAATACCAACTCCAATAATTGATTCCGGAAAAGTCACCATATACCGTTGGATTACCATATGCAGCAGCAGGCATTGAAAACGCCTGAATATTCATCATTAAAATACCCAATACCGCAATACCGCGAATAAAGTCGAGGGCTAACACTCTTTGTTGGTTTACGACTGGTAGGTTCATTTGATTCATAAAAAATCCACGAGTTAAAGCACATTCCTGGTTAAGTCACTGGCAAGCGTTAAATATTACGCCGTAATTCCTGCCACTCAGGGTCGGCCACATCCCCTTTTTCATTAATCGCCGGATAGCGCAATCCGTGTTTGTGACAAAATCGCATAATTTTAGGATGCAACCATTCAAACATCAGTCGTTCAAATGTTTCATCGGTAATTTTTCGCTCGCCGTACATATTTGCTTGCGTGCGTTGTCGTTGTGCTTCATATAAAATTAATGCCGTTGCGACAGAAACATTCAACGACTGCACCATTCCAAGCATAGGAATAATAATATGATGATCCGCCACGGCCGCAGCTTCGTCGCTCACCCCTTCCTTTTCCGCACCCACTAAAACACACGTCGGTTTCGTGTAGTCGATTTTACGAAAATCCACAGCCTGCTCTGTAAAGTGTGCCGCTAGTATCTGCATTCCCTTTGCTTTAACAACGTCGATTCCTTGCTGAAAGTTTTCATATCGGTGTGTTGTGACCCATCGGTCACTGCCCATCGTTGTGCCACGACAGCGCTTAATACTCCCTTCAGGATAAACGGCATGTACTTCACCAATGCCAACCGCGTCGCAACTGCGTACAATGGCCGCCAAATTATGCGGTTTATGCACTTGATCCATAAACACCGTCAAATCGGGTTGACGGTTATTTAACAACTCGGTAATTCTTGCAACGCGATTTTCTTTCATTTCTTGAAACTCGTAGCTCGGCACTCGTTACTGATTTACAACCATAACACCATCCATTTCAACATTTGCTCCTTTCGGTAGTTCTTTAACACCTATTGCGGCACGAGCGGGATAAGGCTCGGAAAAATATTGCGCCATAATTTCGTTAACCGTAGCAAAGCAAGAAAGATCGGTGAGAAATATATTCAATTTAACAATGTCATCCAGTGAGCCTCCGGCCGCCTCAGCCACTGCCGATAAATTTTTAAACACCTGATGAATTTGCGCTTCGATAGTCTCGTTAACCAGATTCATGGTTTGCGGGTCAAGTGGAATTTGCCCGGAAAAATAAACCGTATTACTGGATTGAATGGCTTGCGAATAAGTACCAATGGCAGCGGGTGCTTTACTTGTGGCAATTACTTTTTTACTCATGATAAATCCTGTTAGCTTATTTTCGATATTTTAATTCGATACTAGTGCGGAACACAGTAGCAGTCACGTTATGGCTTCGACAAACTCATCTAACGGAAGCGCTTACTGGCTGTGTTTTAAAGATCGTTATCTGTTTTTGTCACATTGTTAGCACTAGCAACTAGCAACTAGCAACTAGCAACTAGCAACTAGCAACTAGCAACTAGCAACTAAAATTATTTACTACGATAAATTTTATTCACAAACGC
Source organism: Pleionea sp. WD8-19 (assembly GCF_055326765.1). Classification (NCBI taxonomy): domain Bacteria; kingdom Pseudomonadati; phylum Pseudomonadota; class Gammaproteobacteria; order Oceanospirillales; family Pleioneaceae; genus Pleionea; species Pleionea sp. WD8-19. The sequence goes on from NZ_JBUZOU010000007.1 coordinate 30,598, forward strand.
ATACTTACGAACGCGACGAATGATGTTCGCCAGATGCAATCGATCGCGCACCGTCATGGTAAAGTTTAACGCATTGGTCACACCGTCTTGCGGATCAATATCAATATTCACAATATTGGCCTCGGCATCAGCTATAACACTGGTCACCTTCGCTAATACACCACGCTCGTTAAAGACCACAACACGCAACTCAACAATAAACTCGCCGCTGATATTTTCTTCCCACTGCACCGGCATGTACTTGTGGTCACCTTTTAAATGCTTAGCGACATTGTTACAGTCTGCGCGATGAATAATGATGCCCCGACCAGCACTGACAAAAGCAACAATCGGCTCATAAGGGATCGGATGACAACATTTGGCGTAACTCACCAGTAATCCTTCTGTACCACGAATGGCCAAAGGTTTTTGTTCGCTGCTTTCTTCACTTTCAGGGCCTTCTTTTTCAGGTTGCAATCGATGCGCAATCACAACACTGGCAAGACGCCCCAAACCAATTTCGGCAAGCACTTCGGTAAAATTTTTATGCTTGGTTTTATGCGCGACCTTATCTTTAATGTCATCGCTGAAGTCGTCCAAGGACTTATCTCCCAGCGCTTGTCGCAATAATCGTTCACCTAAGTTTATCGCTTCATCTTGACGTAAATGCTTTAAGAAATGACGAATATTGGCGCGTGCTTTTCCTGTTATCACAAAACTGAGCCAACTGGGATTGGGTTTAGCCCCCGGCGCAGTAATCACTTCCACAGTACTGCCATTAATTAATGGGGTCGATAATGGCATGATTTGACGATCAATTTTACAGGCAATACAACTGTTGCCGACATCCGTATGAATGGCATAAGCAAAGTCCACTGGCGTCGCGCCGTGAGGCAACACAACAATTGATCCATTAGGCGTAAAGACAAACACTTCATCAGGAAAAAGATCGATTTTTACGTTTTCAATAAACTCCATGGAATCGCCAGCGCGATTTTGCAGTTCCATTAAGTTTTTCATCCATTCGCGTGCTTTCACTTCTGCCGGGTTTGTATCATTGTTAGATTTATACAACCAATGCGCAGCCACACCATTTTCGGCCATTTGCTCCATGGCTTCGGTACGAATTTGAATTTCAATATGTAATCCATGTGGCCCTTTCAGTGTGGTGTGTAAACTTTGGTAACCGTTGGCTTTGGGAATGGCAATATAATCTTTAAATCGACCGGGAACAGGAATATAAAGGCTGTGTAAAATTCCTAAAATGCGATAACAAGTATCTTCCGAATCACAAATCACGCGAAAGCCATACACATCCATGACCTCGTTCAGCGAACTGCGCTTTTCTTTCATTTTGCGATAAATGCTGAACAGATCTTTTTCACGACCGATAACGCGTGCATGCAACACGTCGGCTTCTAACCGGTCCTGAATCGTTTCAATAATGGTATTAACGATTTCTTTACGGTTACCACGCGCTTTTTTAACCGATTCTTTTAGGACCCGATACCGCATCGGGTAACGGGCAGCAAATCCGAGATCTTCCAGTTCACCGCGGATCACATACATCCCTAAACGAAGTGCGATAGGCGCGTAAATTTCCAGAGTCTCATTGGCAATACGGCGACGTTTTTCTGGCTTTAATGAACCTAATGTGCGCATGTTGTGCAGACGATCAGCGAGTTTGATTAATATCACCCGAATGTCTTGCACCATTGCCATCATCATTTTGCGAAAGTTCTCCGCCTGAGCTTCGGCACGGGTACGAAATTTGATTTGCGTTAATTTACTAACGCCTTCGACTAAGTCGGCGACTTGTTCGCCAAATTTTTCCGCCAATTGCTCTTTGGAAACATTACAATCTTCGATCACATCGTGCAATAACGCCGCCATAATCGTTTGCGGGTCGAAATGGTATTCAGCCAGAATTCGTGCCACCGCAACCGGATGTGTAATATAAGGATCACCCGAGGATCGTAATTGCCCGGAGTGCGCATCGCGAGCGACGACATAAGCATCGGCAATTTGCTTGACTTGCTCGCTATCGAGGTAAGTTTCCAGCTGTTCTTTTAAACCGGCAAACAGATACAAGTTTTATTCTCCACCTGGTCTGTCGAAAAGGAATTAGTGGTTTGTAGTTCGAGAATAATTCAATAGATAAAAGAAAGCTACCGAACTGTTACAGCGCGGTAGCTCTGAGTTCCGAAAAAAGCGGGTTATTCTTCGGTGTATTCTTCTGCTTCTTCAACAATTTGGCCGAGGCGATCAACATTACCGCGATTGACCAGATTTTTTTCAATTTCACGTAAAGCCACAACGGTCGGCTTGTCGTTATCCCACTCAACCATAGGATCTTTGCCCTGAGTGGCAATTTGGCGTGCACGCTTGGCGGCAACCAAAACCAAATCGAAGCGATTGCCGATTTTATCGACGGCGTCTTGAACGGTAACTCGAGCCATTCAAATTCTCCAGTTTCAACTAAATAAGATTCGCAAATTGGGTGATAACCACGCCCTACACAAGACAGCACTACCTAAGTACTTACTAACCTTGAAAGACGGCCGCATATAATACCTTAAAATGGGCATTAAGCCAAAAGATTGTCGATTAATTGCCCATGCCGGCGCTGCTGTAATGGTGTGCGTTGTCGCTCGGCCAGTAAAATCGCTTTTAGCTCCTGTTTCGCGACATCAAAATCGTCATTGATCACCAAGTAATCGTACTCATGGTAATGTGACATTTCCGCCTTAGCGGCAGCCATGCGCTTAGCGATCACCTCGGCATCATCTTGGCCACGACCGTGAAGTCGCTCTTCCAAGGCGGTTTTAGACGGAGGCAAAATAAACACAGTGCGACAGTCGGGCACCAGCTTACGGATCTGACGAGCGCCTTGCCAATCAATTTCAAGGATCACATCGATCCCCTGATCCAGCTGCTGCTGAACCCAAGTTCGCGAAGTCCCATAATAATTGCCGAACACTTCGGCGTACTCCAAAAAAGATTGTTGCTCAATCATCTGTTTAAAGGCATCGACACTGACAAAATGATAATCGACACCATTTTGCTCACCCTCTCGCTGCTTGCGCGTGGTGTGCGATATCGAAATCATGACATTTTGAGTGTCTCGCAGTGTTGCCTTCAATAGGCTGGTTTTACCCGCACCACTGGGTGCCGAAACAATATAAAGTGTGCCTGAGTCGGTCATGGTGTCACTCAGTAAATCTCAATTTAAAGTTGGATTGCAAAAAGCATAGCAGCATCGTTGGTTAAGCACCAAGAAGACCGATACCGCGATGCATTAACGTCTATTCTATATTCTGGATCTGCTCACGCATCTGCTCGATAAAGACTTTAATCTCAACCGATGCTGTGGTTGTTTCGGCGCTGATCGACTTAGAGCCCAAAGTATTCGCCTCACGATTCAACTCTTGCATTAAAAAGTCGAGCCGTCGGCCTATCGTGCCACCTTTTTTTAGCAGTCGACTGACTTCCTGCAAGTGAGTTTGCAGACGGTCTAATTCTTCATCCACATCCACTTTTTGCGCCAGTAACACCATTTCCTGCTCCAGTCGATCCGGCTCCAGTTCGACTTTCACTTCTTCGAAACGATTTAGGATGCGTTCGCGTTGCCATTGAACGATTTGCGGCATACAAGCCCGAACTTTGGTCACTTGTTCTTCAATACCGTCTAATCGAGCTTGAATAATATCGACCAAGCTCGCACCCTCGCGTTGACGCATATCAATCAAAGCAGAAATGGCTTCATCGAAAGCGGCCATCAATTCTTTCTCAACTTTTGAGGTATCCAGCTCGGTAGTCTGGATCAGCCCAGGCCAACGCATCAATTCGGTAATCTCCAGCGCCTGTTCAGTACCCGCCGCCGACTGTAGCTGCTGATGAGCGGTAATAAGCTGTTGTGCTAACTTTTCATTGATGGAAATAGCATCTGCATCGGTAGGTGAGTACTCCACCCGTAAGCTGATATCCAATTTGCCGCGTTGTAATCGCTTACGCAACTTATCACGCAGAGCAAACTCCATACTCCGAAACGCCTCTGGCAAGCGAAAATTGGTTTCCAGAAAACGTTGGTTTACGGAGCGAATTTCCCAATGCGCATTGCCCCAATCCGCTTTTATTGGCTGGCGTGCAAACGCCGTCATACTAAAAATCATGAATTAAACCATCTACTTATCAGAACAAGCATTGTAGCTGAGATGTTGACTGACTTCATCCATTGCCCCTGACATCAGGCGCTTGCTTGCTTTATAATCGGAAAATATCCGTTTCAACTTACACAATTTTCACCCGGAGATCACCATGCGCCCCAGCGGAAGAACCCCCAATCAACTGCGTCCTGTTACCATCACCCGTAATTTTACCAAACATGCCGAAGGTTCCGTTCTCATTGAAATGGGAGAAACTCGAGTGTTATGTAATGCGTCTGTCGTTGAAGGCGTTCCGCGATTTTTAAAGGGTAAAGATCAAGGTTGGCTCACGGCTGAATACGGCATGCTGCCTCGCTCAACCCATACGCGCAGCGATCGTGAAGCCGCTCGGGGCAAACAAACAGGCCGAACCCAAGAAATCCAACGACTCATTGGCCGCGCCCTTCGCGCAGCAGTGGACTTAAAACAATTGGGCGAACATACCATTTACCTCGACTGCGATGTGTTGCAAGCCGATGGTGGAACACGCACAGCGGCTATCACTGGCGCCTGCGTTGCGTTAGTGGATGCAATTAACTGGTTACGCAAGAACAACAAAGTGAAAGTAAACCCTCTAAAACATATGATTGCCGCCATTTCAGTAGGTGTTTATCAAGGTGTTCCGGTACTGGATCTTGATTATAAAGAAGACAGCGCCGCCGAAACCGATATGAACATCATTATGGATGAAAACGGCGGCTTCATTGAAGTGCAAGGTACCGCGGAAGGCGAAGCCTTTTCTTATGACGATTTACAAGCCATGTTGGAGCATGGGAAAAACGGCATTCGTGAATTGATTGAAGAACAGAAGCGGGCTTTAAATCAGTAACTTTAAAATATCTACAGGCTGATTAATGTTGAAAACTTAATATCCGAACCAGTGTTTTCTATTCGTTAAGAAAACTTGGGAAAAAATGTGGGTAAGATAGAGTTAACCGAATCTTACCCACTTATAAAACAATCTATTAAATTTTACATCCCATGCTTGACTGTTTACAAATCAATAACCATTTTGATAAACCTTCCGATTCACCAGACAAGATTGCTTTCTTATAATAAGTTGCAGCTTTATCAATATTTTTATCAACTTCCGTCCCTAGCTCAAAAGCTTCAGCTACTTTTAACATCGATATCGAATGTCCAAGATCTGCAGCTTGTTGAAAGTAATCTAGCGCAACCTTAATACTTACCTCTACTCCCCAACCGTTTTCAAATATTCGCCCCAAATTGTAAAGTCCATACTCGCTTTTATTTTTCGCGGCAACTTCGAACCATCGACGGGCTTCTTCAAAATTGGCATCATCAATAATTCCCTCTAAATAATAGAGCCCTATCGTATTTTGCGCGCTAGAGTCACCTTTTTCCGCAGCTTGTTGGTAATAATCAAATGCCTTTCTTTTATCAACAGCTGTTCCACGACCATAAAAATACAGTTGCCCCAAATTAAAATACGCTTTTGCAACGCCTTCATCTGCAGCAAGTTGATAAAAATGCATAGCCTGATCATAGTTCAACTCGACACCATAACCATATTCATACATATAGCCTAAATTAACAATACAGTCAGTATTTCCCGATCGCCCACACAATAAATACCAAAGAAAAGCATTGCTATGGTTTGCTTCAACTCCCTTACCATTTGTTAGTAACACTCCCAAACGAAACTGTGCTTCAAGATGACCATTTTCAGCAGCTTTTTTGTACATTAGGTATGCATTATTTAAATCAACCTCTTGATCATACATACCAACTTCATAAACAAGGCCCAACCGATAATGAGCAGCTGGTAAATTAAATGCTGCCGCTTTATTTAACCAAATCATCACTTCTTCATTACTTAAAAACTCATCGAAATACTTAGCAAGTGAATATTGAGCAAGAGGATAATTATTGTCTGCAGCCTTTGATATTTTTTCCAAAGCTTGATTTATAACTATTTCCATCTGTTTATTATCTAATTCTTCAGGATTTTTATTCGCTTGATAAACAACCTTAAAGCCTTGTAGAAAATCCGCTTCTGGATAATCCTGCTTTAATGACTCATTTAAATAATATTGTGCTTTTTCATCGTTTTTCGGTGCGAGCTTTCCTTTGCTAAACCAACCATACATAATAAATGCTGCATTTCCAGGCTCTAGCTTTTGTTCTGCACTATCATACAGTTGCTTAGCAAGTATTGGGTCTTTATCGATTCCAATACCCTCATATAATATATAAGCCAACAAAAGCTTAGCAACTTCATATCCACCCTCAGCTGCGGAAACGAGCAGTTGAGAACATTCACTGAACGAGAACTTTTCGCTTCTTTTTTGCAAGCACAATTGACCAAGTTTAAAGTTAGCCCTTATCGACCCCATCGCAATGGCCTTTAAGTAAGCTTCTTCAGCTTCTTTATATTTTTCTTGATACTCTAATACTTCGCCAACAGCAAGTTGAGCTGCATAATCTATATCTTTTAATGGAGTAATAATATTGGTATAGATTAGATCTGAAATACCTGCAAATGGATAGTTAACTTCTAAATAACTATGGAAAAACTGATTAGTATCAAAATATATAATTTTATTTTTTTTGCTATCAACTTCCTCTACTAAATATGCTCGATATACAAATGAACGATTATTCTTAAAAACTAGATAACTATCTAAAATATTATAGCCAGCTATCGTTAACAAGTCGCCCGCATCCCCCCAAGTCGGCACACGATATCCATCGTAACTAAATTTACCACTATTACTGGACAAAATACCCGTCAACAAAAATTGCAGTGCATTCTCGTGCTGACTCTTCAATGCTTCGTTACCAACCGACTCATAACACTCGATTGCAGCCATATGTGTCTTTAATGCATAAATATTGGTGTCAAATACAGAACTCCAATTAACCTCACTACAAAGTGTATTACCGAGAGCAATCTTATCTTGAACGGACTGAAACCACTCATATTCTTTACTTGTATTAAATACTTGTGAAGATTCGAGATAAGTGTGCCAAAACTCTTGATAATCTACGCTTTGAGCGTTAATTTTCACTTGCTTCGAAAGCTGACTTAATTTTTCATCATTAAGAGCAACTGGAGAAAGCGGTTTAATAGAGCATCCAGAAAGACAAATTACAACAATAAAAAAAAGTACTCTCATTTAAAATCCACTATTTGCTGATTAAAGATTTAATTAAACTTTTCATGCGACGGTTTGACTCCTCACCTTCTCCAGGTTTTGGTTTAGCCCAAAACGAGTAAAACATAAACTTATCAACCTCATCTATTTGTTCCAGGTATTTCGATACTTCACTTGCCTCTACATGATCGGTTAATGATTTAAATTGATAACGCACATCAAAATAACTATCTTTCTTCGTAACTGTTCGCTTAAACTCAAACCATGGTGTTACCAAAGAATGCTCAGTATTATTATCATGCCATAAGACTTCACCAGATACATCTATGAGAGTTGTATGCGAAACATCAACAGGATGATGAACGGCAAGAGGAGTCGTGCGATTAACTTTTTCTGGCTTATATAAATATTCAGAAAAAACCGGCGCAATAATTTTGAATATATCCTTACCAGAAACCTGTTCAGAAATTTCGTTGATTTGATAATACTCTTTAACCGTGAACAGATTATTCTTCTTTTCATCGTTTACCTGAAATGACTCAATCGACTTTATATCTGAATAATACCTCGAATAAAAATTAATAAAGTTTGAACTGATATTTTTCGGAGTCATGGAACTAAAGTATCTACGCATTTGCTCCGCTTTCAGTCCACTATATTGAGTTTCTACATTCAGCTTAGCTACTCGTTTACCAACATCGATCGTATAATATTCAACTGACTCAACTCTTAATTTTTTGGTATTTTCATCTGCAGGATGTATAGACTTTAATTTCATCTCACCGGACTTCAAGAGTAACGCATGCTTGTAATCGTAAAAACCTCGATGCATCAACCCTCCTTTTTGTAAATTAACCGTTCCATCAATCCAATATTCTTTATCTTCAAGCTTAAAGTAGGCAATAACATGATCAAAGGACAAAGGTGAGGGTAGATCATCAACAATAGACTTTCCTCGAGTAGACGAGACAAGAGCAGGATAAGCTTTTACCCCCAACTCATTTAGCATAGCTATGATCAATACCGTTTTATCTTTACAATCACCATAACGTTGATCCAAAATCTGACGCGGTGGCCGAGGTCGATGCGAATTGACACCAAACTCAATACCAAAATATCGGATATCATCTTGAACAAAGTTTATCGAGTTCTCAATAGCTTGGAGTAAACCATGTTGATTTTTCCATTGTTGGATCTGTTGTTTCAACTCCTCAGGCAATGTGTAATCTAGTTTATAAAGCGAACGTGCCCAATTATTAACTTCCAACCATGAGTCAATAGCAGAGTACTGAACGACATTATATGGTTCAAACCAGTAAGGATACTGAGTTTCGGAAGGACCCGCAGCTACGTCTAGTAACTGAAGCGAATAGCGAAGTCCTCCATTTACACTTTCCTTGTTAAATGTATATTGCTTATTTATGTACTTAAAAAACAGCGGTTCTTTAGTTAGAATATCAATTGAAATTTGAGCGACAGGAACACTCCAGTTTAAATAAAACGTTCCGAAATCGTGACGATCAAAAACCGGATTATGGCCAATTACGGAGTAGCGGAGGTGAATTAAATCATTAGGGCGCACATCTTCCAAAATAAACATTGCAACCCACTTTTCATTATAAATTTTACTATCTAATTCTGTTTCACTTTGAAATAGCTTGAACTTGTCCAGCTGTAGCTTCTCAAACCTTTTGTTGTTACGGACAATACTAATCTCATGAAAAACAATTTTCTCATATGCGGGATAGAAGTTAATTTTTATCTCCGAAGCTTCTTTTAACCCTTGACTATTGAGAGGTTCTTGAATTAATTGATAATAGAGAGCTTTCTCCTGTTTCAAATGATTAACTTGTAAGTTACTTAAGTGATAAGCAACCGCTCCCGTCCGATCAGCATTAGCAATTAACTTAACCTCTTTCACCCACTCTGGAGAAGGTTGAATTTCGACTTTTGGACTAGAGGCATGAACTTTGACGAAAAGAACCAATAAAAAGAAAAATATCCCCTTAATACGACTCATATACTGCTCCATAACGACCCATTTATTTCTACTACCCGCCTACGAAAAGCAAATGTTTACGTAAGGCTCATTTTGCAGGCCGCGATGATATCAAACTTTTTGTAATTTGACTGCTTTTTGTTCAACTTTTAATAAACTACAGCCTATCAAAGATATAGTTATGAACAGACTCTTATAACTTTTCGTGATAACTTTACGTAAAATCCTCTTTAATTGAGCTCAAAGATATCCAACCATCAATTAATACACTAATGAAGCCTCACCTTTTCTTTTCCGCAACGTTCGCAACGATAAATAGATACCAACTTACCTTGCTTTACATCGAATTGTTTCGCTTGACATACTTTCCACTTATGAAACCCATTGTCGCATAGTGTTTTGCTTTTTTGGCGCTGTTGCTTTTTCGCTTTACGCCGCGCATTCGTTAAGGGAATGATGTCAGCCATTGCAGTCCTGTGCTCCTCTTTCTAACCGCGCTTTGACAATTGTTTATTCGTTAATCGCGTCGCCGCTGATGATGATGGGTCTTCAGGCCAGGGATGTTTCGGGTATCGCCCTTTCATTTCTTTACGCACTTGTGGGTAACCGTTTTTCCAAAAGCTCGCAAGATCTTCAGTGATTTGTAAAGGATGCCGTGCAGGAGATAACAAATGAACCGTGAGTGAAAGTCGACCATTGGCTACTGATGGCGTCTCTCTAATCCCAAACATTTCTTGCAATTTAACCGCCAGAACCGGTTTCGGCTCCGCCAAGTAATTAATGGCTATTTTAGAACCCGATGCCACCTGAAATCGTTGTGGCATCAATTGATCCAGCACTTGCTGTTGATCCCAGGTTAATAAACTGTAAAGTGCATCACGTAAAACCTGCTCGGTAATTGTATTCAAGTCACCGCGCTGATCGAGAAAAGGCAATAACCATTGCTCCAATAAGTCTAGAAGCGATGCATCAGTAACCGATGGCAGTTGTTCACGAAACTCTTCCAGCTGCCGTAAATATTCGACTCGTGCTTGCCATTGTTTCAGTTCATTATTCCAAGGTAATAAAGACAAACCTTGCGCGCGTACAATTTGTAAAATGCCTGCTTTTAGTACTTCAGGCTCCGGATTGATAATTGGCGTTGTTTTTAAAACTAAAGCATCGAAAGTGGTTTGCTCAAAATACTGCAATTTTTTGCGTTCTTCATCCCAATGCGAAATCACTTTCTGCTCCATTTGATTAGCAAACAGTTCTTCAATCGAGGTTTTGTCGATGGGTGCCGCCAGGTGTATTTGCGCGTTTGACTCTTTCATTGATGAGCGCGCCACCACAATATATTCGTGCTGCCAATGGCAACTATTGGGCAACTCTGCTCCGCGGCCATTGGCAAGTCGATAACCGCGCCCACGACGTTGCGCAAGTCGATCGGGAAAAGCAAGCGCCAATAACCATCCGCATTCTTTATTCGAGTGAACATGATGATCAACCCGATCACGTTCGGCTAACTTGTTAGAGAGCCGATTAGCCTGTAACAATATTCGCCCGATGACGCCTTTGGCCGCCCCCTGTTTATGAGCCTGTTGCAGTTCCAGCAGTCGAAATTCGATATCAGGATCTTGTCGTAAATCATCAGCAACAAAATCTCTTTCTTCCAATAAGGCGGCTAATAAACAGGCGTTGTCACTTAAACCCAATTGCGCCCCCAGGATCATCATGTGTGCTAAGCGGGGATGCACTCCTAAACCCAACACATTGCGCCCGTGTTCGGTAATGGCCAGGCTCGAATCTAAAGCTTCGAGCCGCTGCAACAGTTGTTGTGCTTGACGAAAAGTCGAAGCTTTCGGCGGATCCAAGAAAGCCATCGCTTCCGTGTCTTTTACGCCCCATTGGGCCAGCTCTAAAACCAGTGGCGCGAGATCGGAGCGCACTATCTCGGGCGCCATCTGCGATGCCAACTGCTCGCCCGCAGGCCACAATCGATAACAATAACCTGCACTCAATCGACCGGCTCGACCGGCACGTTGTTCGGCAGACGCTTGTGAAATGCGACGAGTGCGTAGCCGATCGAACCCACACCCTGGATCAAACTCACTTTGCCGAACCAGTCCACTGTCGATAACGGCTTCTACTCCGTCGATGGTAAGACTGGTCTCTGCAATATTAGTCGCGAGAATAATGCGCCGCTTTCCTGCAACCGGAAACAGTACCTGTTTCTGTTGCGACAAGGGTAAATCGCCATAAAGGGCGAGTGGTAGTAGCTGATCATTATCGAGCTTCTGCACGATACGTTCTGCTCGACGAATTTCTGCAAGGCCAGGCAAAAACACCAAAATATCTTTTTCAACTTGCTTTAACGCTTTTTGAATCGCGATTTCAAAAACATCTTGCCAATTGCCGTATGCTGGTGGAGCCAAATGTTCAACAGTAACGGGAAACACACGGCCTGGACAATCAACAACAGGCGCATCATTGAACAGACAACTTAACGCGTCAGCATCGAGCGTTGCCGACATGATCAAAAGCTTTAAATCATCACGCAGTGCCGTTTGCACTTCTCTCGCAAGCGCCAATCCCAGGTCGGCATGCAAGCTTCGCTCATGAAACTCGTCAAACACAATGACCGCTACGTCGTTTAATTCCGGATCCGACTGAATCATGCGGGTTAAAATGCCTTCGGTTACCACTTCGACTCGTGTCGCTTGGCTCACTTTAACGTCGTTGCGGATTCGATAACCTATGGTGTGCCCAACAGGCTCACCCAACAGCTCCGCCATCCGATAGGCCGCTGTTTTTGCAGCCAGTCGGCGTGGCTCTAGTACGATAATTCGGCCTTGCTTTCCAAATTTTTCGAGTAGACTTAACGGAACCAACGTGGTTTTACCAGCTCCCGGAGCAGCTTGTAAAATAACACAAGGATGATCGAACAAATGCTGTTGCAACTCGGGTAATGAGGCAACTACCGGTAATCTGGTTTGTTCGAATTGTTTTGACAGTGCGTTAAGAATCATAAAAAAGGACTGCAACAAGGATGAGCGTCATTATAACTTGGCATGGAAGCGATTAATATTTTGTAACACCCTTTTGTTCAAACCATTTTTGCAAGCGCAACGTCTAGAGATTAAAACTCAATACGACAATGGAGCTTTTATGAGCCAGACAAAACCTTTTATGATTGCTGCTTTTACTTCTTTGCTTGCTCTTTCAGTGCATGCTGATGTTCGGGATGAAATCAACAAAGCCTATTCATTCGACTCTAAAGGCAGAATTTCGCTCTCTAATATAAATGGCAAAGTCGACGTAATGGGTTGTGATTGCAATGAAGTCACTATTAAAGCTGAAATCATTGCCTCCGATCAGGAAACGCGCGATCGTATTAAAGTGGAAATTGATGCCAGTGACGATCATCTTGATATCGTGACTCGTTACGATAAGAAAAGGAGTCGAGGACATGATGGTCGCTACTCGAAAGTTAATTACACATTAACGGTACCTACTACCGTCAGCTTAGATGAGATGAAGTTGGTTAATGGCGATTTAACCATTAAAAAGGTAACCGGTAAGCTGGAAGCCGAATTGGTTAATGGCCGGCTTACCACCGACGGTTTAGCCTCTAATGTTGATGTGAGCAGTGTCAATGGTTCTATTGAAATCAACATGCAGGACACCCGTGCCGTAAGCGACATCCACTTGAAGTCAGTGAACGGTGCCATTCACTTGTATTTACCTGAAGAAATCGACGCTTCTTTTCACGCCAAAACCGTGAATGGAAAAATCAGCAATGCTTTCGGTCTGGAAGTATCGAAACACAAGTATGTCGGCAGCTCGATGAGTGGTCAATTGGGTAGTGGTCGTATCGACGTTGATTTAGAAACGGTGAATGGCCGTATTGCAGTAGAAAGACGTTAAAGCACCGTATTTCGAAGGCACAGGGGCGTAAGTGAAAGCTTTCGCCCTATCTGTTAATTCTGGCTCTTATTTCATCTTAAAAAGGAGTATATTCCTCTAAATAAGCACTCATTTAATATTAACACTTATGGAAATCACATTCTTAGGAACCTCCTCTGGAACCCCGACTAAAACGCGTAATGTTACTGCTATCGCCATTCGAGAAACCAACCAAAAAAGTTGGTGTCTAGTCGATTGTGGCGAAGGCACTCAACATCGAATATTAAGTACCCATTTATCACTCAATCAATTACAAGCTATTTTCATTACGCATGTACATGGCGATCATTGTTATGGGTTACCCGGATTACTCGCGAGTGCAGGGTTAGCAGGCCGAACTAAGCCCTTGTGGATTATCGGTCCTCCAGAAATCAAAAACTTGATAAGTGCGGTGCAAAGTCATACACAGCTTTTTTTAAGTTACGAGTTAGTGTTTGTGAATATCTTCGAGCAGAGCACATTCACGTCTCTACCTGACTTTTCGGTTGTAGCGACCAAACTTTCACACCGCGTTCCTTCTTTCGCCTACAGCTTTACTTCAAAACACGTGGATAGAAGACTGAATATCGATAAATTGAAAGCTGAAAATATTCCTCCGGCTCCTTATTGGGGCGAAATTCAACAAGGAGCGGATGTGTCGACTACCAACGGAAAACTCTTAAAAGCAAGTGACTACTTGTTACCAGCAGCTGCACCATTAAAAGTGATTATTGCCGGAGACAATGATTCTCCGCAATTACTTATGACAGAGGCAAGCGATGCCCAGCTACTTGTACACGAAGCAACTTATACTCAAGACATTGCTGAGAAAGTCGGTAGCGGACCACAGCACAGTTCTGCGCAATCGGTGGCTCAATTTGCCGAACAAGCGAAGTTACAAAACTTAATCCTGACTCATTTCAGTGCGCGTTACCAAGATGATACAACACTATCACCGTCTATCGCCGACATTGAACGAGAAGCCAAGCTCTTCTATAAAGGTTCATTATTTTTAGCGCAAGATTTAGCGCGTTATCGATTAAGCAAGGATGGAACCGTCACTCACGAAGCGTAAGCATCACTTCCGTCGATGCCTCAAAAATGATTGAGATAATGTTTAAAGCGCGGAATAAAAGAAAACATCACGAAACACGCTCACTCGAGTCGGAGACTGTTGAACTGACGATTTAAGCATCTTATAGTAGGTCCATCATCAACCGTACAAGGCACATACATTTGTGAACTCGATTTGGCATAAAGCTAAAAAAGCGGGTGATTCGGCAAATCAATCGGGTCATTTGCACCCTATCGCCACTCGCAGCTTGGTCGTTGAACAAGACGGTGTTCATTGGCAAGTACAATTGGTTACCGAAAATATTCTAACCAAAAAAAAGGAAAAAGAGTCGCCGGGCAATCCTTTTTTACCTTACGAAAAAGAAATGTATGTTCAGGATGTCGATGACCATTATGTTTGCCTTTTGAATAAGTTTCCGGTACTGAGCAACCACCTGTTATTTTGCACTCGAACATTTGAAGAACAATCAAAACCGTTGCAGTTACACGACTTTAATGCCTGGATTGCGGGTTTTACCGAAAGCCAAATTTTAGGCTTTTACAATGGTGGAAACGAGGCAGGTGCCAGCCAACCGCACCGTCATTTACAATTGGTCAAAACATCAATCCCTTTGGAGGAAAAAATACTTTCAGAACAACTCCCCTTTCCACACGCAACGTTTCAGTTTAATGAATTGCAGGCGGAAGCGTTGTTTAGTAACTATTCGGAAGCGCTCAATTCATTCAATTTACGACAAGCAAATAGCTGCAAAGCTTATAATATTTTGCTCACTAAAAAATGGATGATGATAGTCCCGAGAAGCAAGGCTACAGTTCATAATGTTTTTGCAAACAGTTTAAATTTTGCAGGCAGCTTTTTACTCAAAAACCAGAAGCAACTAGACTGGCTTATCGAGTTTGGATTTATGAAACTTTTAACTCGACTTACCCACTAACGAAATGGGCCGTCAGTTTTACTTGCTATAGCCTAGAGACCAATTATCGAAACAACACTTCAATGTTCATTTTAAATTCTTAAACGACTTTGCCAAGCGGAAGTTCTAGAAATTATTTCGAGGTATTCTTATGTTGAGTTAAGTCATGATACTGCCAAAGCACGTTAATAATTTTCCACTCACCAGAATCATTTTTTACAAGATGCATATAATCAATCCAATCGTCTGCAACCAGCTTAACGGATGCAATTTTATTGTTCACATCCAAAACAAAAACATCCTTTCTTGGCTCTTCAGGAAACTTATCTCCTTTTACGTTATAACTTTCAGCCACCTTAAGCATGGTATCGTAGTCTGTGTTCATAATATATTCGACACCATTTTTGTCTTTCCAATGAGTACGTTTCGCTAGCTTTTTATCGATTGCACGTGCCATTTTATCTGGCTCTAAACTATGTTGAGACTCAATATAGTCCAATGCTACTTTTTTTATCGCCTCAATATCACTTTTGCTCCTAGCTTGAACGCCAAAAGTAAGAAACATGACAGTCAGTATAATAAGTGTTCTAATCACCGTGATTCCTTATTTAATGTCAACAATATCACTTTTGGCAATATATCAGATTAATAGGATGAGTCCATGTCATCTACCGCAAATTAAAGGTCGTTTATCTCACCGCTTAAAAAGAGTTAAACTAAGGCTTTATTTTTCTGACTTAAAAATGTGCCGCGATTTTGAGTTTTTTATATTGAACATTATTTCTTAATCGCTACCTATTACCAAGTTTACGAGTTATAAATTATTTTATGTCTACTCCACGAACCTCTACAACCGAAGCAAAACTCAACGCTAAGCTCTCGCAATGCTATATAGAGCAATTGCCAGGCACTCATACACCAAGTAACCGTCCGCAACAAACACCCAGAATCTGTTGGCATCATTGCCCAACAACAACGGTAAAAGCACCGCAACTCATCGCCTATTTTTCCGAAATGGCAGACGCATTGGGACTCACCGAAGACGATATGCACTCACGATTCGTTACTGAGTTTTTAAGTGGAAATACCTCGTTAAAAGATGCCGTACCTTACGCCGCTTGTTACGGCGGTCATCAGTTTGGCCATTGGGCCGGTCAACTGGGTGATGGACGCGCTATTACCATCGCCGAACTGGTACACAACAACAAACGCTGGGAAATGCAACTCAAAGGGGCTGGGCTAACCCCCTATTCGCGAACGGCCGATGGTCGTGCGGTATTACGCTCTTCCATTCGCGAGTTTTTATGCAGCGAAGCGATGCACCACTTAGGCATTCCCACAACGCGAGCATTAAGTTTGTTAACCACCGGAGAAGACATCGTCCGCGATGTAATGTACGACGGCAACCCGGCTCCTGAGCCTGGTGCAATTGTGTGCCGTGTTTCACCCTCGTTTACCCGCTTCGGAAATTTTGAAATTTTTGCCGCCCGCCAAGAGTTTGATGTTCTCAATCAATTAATCGACTTTACTTTGCAAAGAGATTTTCCACATTTAACCGGACCGCGTGAAAAGAAAATGAAATCCTGGTTCGCAGAAGTATGCCAAAGTACGGCACAAATGATCATCGAATGGCAACGCGTTGGTTTTGTACATGGTGTAATGAATACCGACAATATGTCTATTTTGGGCTTAACCATTGATTTTGGACCTTACGGCTGGCTTGATAATTACGATCCTAACTGGACACCCAATACAACCGATGCACAAGGGCGACGTTACCGTTTTTCAAATCAACCCGCCATAGCACGTTGGAACCTAATATGTTTAGCCAATGCGCTGGCAAGTGTTGTTGACGATCATTCCATTTTTGAACAAGGCATACAACTTTATGACGCGACACTTAGAGAAGGCATGCTGAACATGCAATGTCGAAAGTTTGGGCTGGATAATCTAGCCGATAACATCGAAGACAACGCCAGTGTGATCAACCGAGCCTATCAACTGATGTACGATGCAGAGATCGACTTTACCTTATTTTTTACCCGGTTAGAATCACTCGATGTATCTCAGCCAGACGCATCATTGTTCAACGATGTGTTTTACAATATTGATAAGCAGAAAAAATATGCCGAAGAGTTCAAGCAGTGGCTAAACCTTTATTGCAACCAGTTACGAACTCAGACTTTGAGTGATGATTCTCGGCTGTCGCTCATGCGTAAAGCAAATCCTAAATTTATTTTACGCAACTACCTGGCACAACAGGCTATCGATAAAGCGCACAACGGCGATTACTCTGAAATACAGAATCTAATGCGTCTGTTACGAACGCCTTACCAGATCAGCTCGGAAGAAAGTGACTATACGAACAAACGCCCCGATTGGGCGAAACATAAGGTGGGGTGCTCGATGCTTTCATGCAGTTCGTAATTGAGGTTTTATCGCTCTTTGTACTCTTCTCGATTACAAGAAGAGTACAGAGTTCGGTGTAAAATACTTCACCGATAACGTTTACGAATGCGTCATACCATTACTTGCGTTGCATAAAGGTATATCCCACGCAATAACTAACAACCTTGAGGTGAATAATGGTCACACTGTGCAATATGCACCCATTTGCCATCGAGTTTTACTGTTTTTGATCCGCAAGTCAGTCTTTGCGAAGTCGTACTGCAAATGTGTTCGACTATACCACTGTTATTTTCAATAACACCGGTTAAAGATTGAAGATCGACCTCATCACCATAATAGGTTCGACCATAAACGTTTGAAATGGTGTTTTGATTTACGGCTAATGGCGTTCCTGTTGCTGTAGTTCCACTTACGATAACAAAACTTGCTTCAAGTGCTCGCGAAGTTTGCACAACACTGATATCCACTCTAAAGACACCTTCACTTCCATCCGGGTAGTTGATTATGACTTCAAACTGTTTTAATCCAGGTCCAAACGAATAGCCGGCACCCGCAGTAGCAACCTCATTCACGGTGATCGACGTGCTAATCGTTTCCTCCCTTTTTTGTTGATAATGGTCAACTGCATTTTGAAACTCAGTCCAGGTAGCGTAATCCGACTCTTGAAGCAATTGAAAAACAGCGCCCGACGCCGTGTTGGAATTGTCTAACGCGTGTGTACTCACAGAGTTATAAGCTCCGTTCGCGCCTATATTCACTTCAACTTCGTAAACATTCGGTGATTTTTGTAAAAGTGTAGCGGCAAGACTTAGCTCTTTTGCCAACACCTCTTTTAGCGAGTTTTGAAATGCTATGTCACTTGACGACAACGACAGCCTTACAACTTTATAAGGATCGTAATCACCGCCCTCGCCTTCTTCACCCGAACCTCCAGAATTGTAAGTTAACCCCCATTTTTTTAGAACTTGCGTTGCATTGTTAAAAATGAGCAGCTTATCACCGCTTTTTTTCATAATTTTTCTCGCCGAATTTTGTTGCGACCAGTCGCTGCAATTATCACAATTTATATACTTTACCGATGCAAATATCGAACTGGAAAATAACACCACTAAAACAACCAAAATATTTCTATACATAGGAATTTATCTCACTAATTACAAATGAATTTTATAAAATCAATTGATAGGCGAAGTTTTTATTTAAATTAGCCACTAATGTCTCTGCATCGAGCCATCATTACCATCACCACCACCTGAACCTCCGCCCGTTCCACTTCCAGAGCCACCAGCACTTTCTACGACGACATTAAATTTTCCACGACATCCACTATTCACTGAAATATCAACATAACTCACATCATTTTGAGCCCATACGTCAGGTTGAGGGCACCAGCTTTCGGAGTAACGCTCAGACATCCAAACACGAGACTTTCTCGTCAAACCCAAATTTCGACAATCGGCAAAGCCATAATCGACACTGCTGCAATTAAAGGAATAAGTTAATACCGAACTTTTCGGCACATAGGTAAACGTTGCTCGGCAGCCATTTTTAACCGTGAGTTTTCTTCCATCGGCTGAAAAGGAGTAATTACCAGAACACGTCGCTGTCGAATGAATATCAAGCCAATTCAGTTCATTTGTTCGTTCATGGTAATTTGTGGGTAAGTCACAAACTTCGTCTTCACCATAAATACTTTCACAAAGTACTGATATTTCACTCAAACGCTTAATTTCACCAGAGGCATTTACCGCTTCAGATAACAAAATTAGCGAGGTTAGGATTAAAAGGTAAAACAATTTCTTCATACGACTTCCTCAAATTTAAACGGCCAAAATTGGCGACCTCTAGATTAGTATGTCGCTCGAAAAAGGCTTATCAATCATTGGCCAAATGCTGGTAATATTCAGACAAATCGGTTAGAAATGGTTAATCGAAAGCCAACAAACCAAAATTTTTCTTGATTTAAAAAAAGGTATGATTAAGCTGAGTTAAATACATTTTTCAATAAAGAATACGAATATGCATTGGACAACCGATGATAGAGTCACAATTAAATGTGTATTAACCACCCTATGTTTCTTGCTGCTCACAGGATGTGTCATAACCTCCAACCAACCCGTTCAACTGGAAGACGGACTTGAAGCCAGCTCACCGAAAACAGAAAAAATGGACAGCCAGCTATTAAAAAAAGCGGCCCATGAAATATACGAGCTGGACATGGGCACGGTTACCCCCATGATTCAACATAATAAAGATTATTCGAACATCAACAGTATGCTCATTGCACGAAATGGAAAATTGATATTTGAGCGTTACTACAATGGTTATCGCAGGGATACGCCTCATCCGATGGCCTCTTTAACAAAGAGTATTCTTTCAGCAATGGTCGGTGTTGCTATTGACAAGGGCTACATTGAAAGTGAAGAGGAAAGCCTTTACCGGTTCATTCGATATGAACACTATAACCACTGGGATGATAACAAAAAAAATATCAAACTAAAGCATCTGTTGACGATGACCACCGGCTGGCAGTGTGGTTCAATTACCGACTATAAAGAACACTGCGGTTTTAAAATGCATGATCAAGCCGACCCATTTAAATGGGTTCTTGATTTACCGATGGAATCGTCACCAGGCACTCAATTTAATTACAACGATGCAGTACCTACTTTTTTATCCGCAATCATAACACTTGCAGCGAAAAAGCATATTGCCGAGCTTTATCAAGAAACGATAATGAATCCACTTAAAATAAACAATAATGCGATAACCACTTCTCAAATGACAAGTCGTGAAATGCTTAAGCTAGGCCTTTTGTACTTGAATAATGGGCATTGGCAAGGACAACAACTCATATCGCCCCAATGGATCCAAAAATCCACAAAAGTTCATTTTCCTTTTGATAGCCAACAACAAGTTGAAGGTTATGGTTATCTATGGTGGCGCTATCATTTCAAAGTAGGCAACAAAAAGCTTGCGGGTTATTATGCCGCCGGCAATGGCGGACAATTTATATTTGTTTTACCCGAAGTTAATTTAGTCGCCGTATTCACAGGCAGTAATTATGGCAGCGCATATTATATGCGCCAGCCATTTGAAATTATGGAAAAATATATCTTGAGAAGTTTATCCGAAAGTTAAATCGAGTTTATCCACGACAAACAACCATTGGATAACGTTTCTACTTTATGGACCGATGACTTACCCGCTATGGGTTGTATGGGCGCCAAATTGACGGTGTAATGTCTATTTTTCGAACATAGGGTGAAAAGTATTCTGTAATAAAGAGAGCATTTTGTTGTTTATTGGTAGCGATTCCGTTAGGGAGTTGAAACGCGGCTGAGTGATTCGGACCGTCAATATGCCCATATTCTCCTGTTCCAGCAAACACACTGATTTCGCCATTTAAGGTTACCTTGTAAATTTTATTGGTAAATAAACTGGTTGTATAAAGGCTTCCTGCTGCAAATACCAAGTAACCGATATTGTTTCCTGCCTCTTCCATGGTAACAAGTTCTGAGACGTTATCGTCACCATCGATCTTGATTATTTTTCCATCCGAATAATTGCCAACGTACATATTATTACGATGGTCAAATGTTATACCTATCGGGCACGCAACTAACAATGGATCATTTGAAAACAATTCTACGTATCCGCTATTATCAATCCGATAAATTCCACCATCGTAACAACTGGTCACGAACAATCCTCTTGAGCTACTAAACGCCATTCCACCGCCACTCGATGCGGGGATCGTTGCAAACAACGACAACTCGCCGAAACTGTCGCGTTTATATACGTCACCACTGTTCAAGCTCGCTACGTAAAAATTTCCACGATTATCGAACACACTCCCCATTGGACCACTTAAGTTTTCCAATCGAACCGATGAGTTGCCGTGGATGTCCAAACCAAATACCTGACTTCCTGTAAGTTGATTTTGTTCATCAAATCGGCCGATATTCGAAATTAAAATTCGGTTTTGATTATCCATTGAAATACCATCGTTATAAGCCGCTGGTAACTCAGCAATGGTTATGACATCAGCGGATACCCACTGTGAAAAAAAGTAAAACAACGAAATGATTAGGCTAAATTTTAAGCTTAATGTTTTCATCGACACGTCTCCTTTATTGATTATTGTGCAACGGTTTTCACCGAAAAAAATGCGAGAGAGGTATTATGAAAACAATTGTCACGATATTTGTAGTAAAGCTTGGACAATGCTTAGCAGTAAACGGACATTTATCCAATACAATCTAACTCATTGTTTTTAAAAAACTAAATCAACCAACCCTCTATAAAGCCTAATCAAATACCACGAGAAATGTCTTACCATTGCTAGTGAATGGCAGATAGGTCATAGACAATAAAGCAACTGCTTGGTAGCGTTGAAAACTCAATTCGCTAAACGAGCTGTTGGAGACGCGACTTTGAAATTACACTTCCTATCCCATCGATTGTGCAAATACATGGTAGGTCTTCTTGCTTTATTTTTTACGCTTCTTACCCATACGAAAACACTTGGATTTCGTCCGGTGTTCAACCCGCAAGAAGTAGAAGGCGACGTTTATTGGTCTATTGCACAAGACCAAAACGGATACATCTGGTTAGGAAGCGCCGATGGACTTTACCAGTACGATGGTTATGATTTTGTCCGTTATAGCAGTAACAACGACATTAAAAGTGCAGCACTGAATCATATTCGAGCGATATTTGTAGATTCGCAAAACCAAGTTTGGCTTGGCACCTACGCTGGATTGGGTCGAGTAAACAAAGAGACCCAGTCAATAGAAAAAGTGGAACGTCGCGTTAACGACAATTTATTACTTTCTGATTTTCAAGTTTTCGCCATAACACCCGATAGCGCGCAGACAGTTTGGCTGGCAACCAATGAAGGAGTACTTCAGCTATCTCACGACTTTTCTGAAGTCAAAAAATTCGACTCACTGACTCATTCGCTTGGTGCTGTACCAAGAGTACGAGCGATTGTAGAAGACAATCAACAACGTCTTATCGCCGCAACCCACAAAGGACTGGTCATAAAAGCTCGCAACGAGCAGAATTTTTTGACCCTACCGACTGTTGTTAATAATAACCAACCTCAAACGATAAAAGCCCAGACAATATTGAAAAAAAAAGACGGTACACTTCTTATAGGTACAAGCAAAGGCGTTTATGAGCTTTCACCCGATACCTTGTCATTAACACCGATTTACCCCGAGCTATCACACATGTATATCATGTCCATTGTTGAAGACAATAATAATGGGTTATGGGTTGCCACCTTTGAGCATGGATTACACTATAAAAGTAACGACAGCATTTACTTCGATGCTTATTTCCATAAGCAAAGGTTTTTGACAATTTTTGTCGATGAAAGCCACATATTGTGGACCAGCAGTTCATCGGATGGCTTGAAAACACTGGATCCAGCAACACTTCCATTTGAGTTTTTCACTCAAGAAAATAACAGTTTGTCTTGTACTTCCGAACAACTTATTTTTTCGATGCATGCCGATCAAGCGGATGGCCTTTGGCTTGGAACGAAGCAAGGTTTAATAAAAACGAATCTAATCAATGGTGAATGCCAACGGGGTATAACAACGACCAGCGGAAATCTAATTCTCGCAAACGAACAAATTTACGCAATTTTTTCCGACCCCAACGACCATCGCCTGCTTTACGTATCAAGTAATTTAGGGCTACACACAATAGATACTGCGAACCATAAAGCTGTAGAGATGGCCACCAAAGGAGAAGTGCCAAGAGCCATTATGGATACTTTGGTTGTCCCAGGCATAGGCACCTATTTAGCAGCCTATTCTGGGCTATACCTCTTAGATCAAAAAACAAAGGCCATTAAGCAACTCAATCCAATTGGATTAACCTCGCCCGGCAATGCCTATTACAAACTCGTGAAATCAAGTAACGAACAACTTTTTATCGCGAGCTGGCGAGGAATCATGACCATTGATCAAAAAGAGCGTCTCGTTCCAATTAATTGGACAGGCTTCCCCTATACCAAAGAGGCGGTTCACCTTTTATTCATAGACAATCGAGATCGAGTATGGATAGGCATAAATCATATTGGACTATTCGTTTATAACACTATTGGCCAACAATTAAAAAGTTACACAGACTTAACGGAACTCCCCGTGATTAAAGGTTTTTCTGCGATAACTCAAACGAAAAATGGTGATGTTTGGATTTCTGGCAAAACAGGTATCAGTCAGATTAACTATGACACCGATGAAATTTCAAACTTCAATGAAAGTCATGGTTTACCCCGTTCCTCCTTCACCCAAGCTACGCTTAACGATCAGGGTGAGGTTCTTTATTTTGGTAATCAAAAAGGCCTGGTTCGATTTCATGTAAACGAGATTGAACAAAACTCAACACCACCCCAAGTGGCTTTAACAAAGTTTTTTTATTTCAACAAATCACTTTCTCCCAAAGATTTTAAAGCGAAATTCAAGCAGACGACCGACATACAAGCAACAAGCCATTTAGAGCTGTCCCATAAAGACTACGCATTTGGATTTGAGTTTGCAGGATTTCACTACACTCACTCATCGAATAATCAGTACGCCTACATGCTTGAAAATTGGGACAGTGAATGGATTTATACCGACTCAGACAACCGTAGAGCCAATTACAGCAACCTTCCTTCAGGTGACTATCGATTTAAAGTAAAGGCCTCAAACTCACATGGTGTATGGACTAACATCCCAATAACTCTTGATATTAAAATATTGCCCTCACCATGGACTTCTTGGTGGGCGCTGATGGGTTATATTATTTTAAGTGCCTCTCTCATTTTAATGATGGTTAAATATCGAACCCGTGTACTTGAACATCGAACAAAAACCTTGGCAGTTGCCGTTGAAAATAGCACTCAACAACTTGTCAATGAAAAAAGTAAAGTGGAAAAATTATTATCGATAAAAAACCAAGAGCTGGCCAACATTTCACACGAATTTCGTACGCCACTCACTTTAATTCTCGGAAACACTACGGATTTGCTTGATAGCCTCGAAAATAACAACACGCAAAAGATCGTCTCGCTTGGCGCTCAACCGCACATCAAGCAACTCAAAACCATTCGTCGTAATGGCAATCAACTGTTAAGAATGGTCGACCAACTACTCAACATTGAAAGTGTACGTATTCAAGCCATTCATGATAGAAAACTTCAACCCAGCGAAAAAATTATTCGGGTAACTTTAGACGCCTTTAGGGTTTTAGCTAACAACAAGAATATTGAGCTCACCGTTGACGAACTTTGTCCAGCTTACTTAAGTATGACTCAAGATGCGCTTGACAAAATAATGTTCAACCTAATATCAAACGCAATTAAATACACCCCCGATGGAGGCAGTGTCACGGTCAGCAGCCTTAGAACGAAAAATAACGATTTAAAAATTCAAGTTAAAGACACTGGAATTGGTATATCAAAGTTCGATCAGGACCACATTTTCAATCGATTTTATAGGCAAAAAGCGGTCATAAAACAGGATATACCAGGTATCGGACTAGGGTTGGCGTTGGTTAAAGAATTAGTTGAAGCGCATGATGGTTCAATTGAAATTAACAGTTTACTTGACCGAGGGACCGAAGTAACCCTTTACTTTCCTATTTGCAGCATCAATGAAAGCTCCATTGAACACACGTTAACAAGTCGTGAACGAACAGTTGAACCATTAAAATTAAATGATGACAACACGACAATCGCAGAGCCTTTCAATGATACCACTTGCGATTCCACTTCTGTGTCGGAACACATTTTAGTTATTGAAGACAATCAAGACATGCAGCACTATATTTACCAGAATCTAAAATCAGAATATCGAATAAGTCTTGCCAACAATGGTGAAATGGGGCTCGAAATAGCAACAAACGAAATACCCGATCTAATCATCAGTGATGTAATGATGCCTTTAGCGGATGGATTCGAAGTTGCCCAAAAACTCAGAGGAAATGATAAGACCAATCATATTCCGATTATTTTACTAACGGCAAGAGCCGACCAAGGGAGTAAAATTCAAGGTTGGAATTACAAAATCGATGAGTATCTGGTAAAACCGTTTGATATGCAAGAGTTAATCATACGAATCAAAAACCTTCTTTCAATTCGGCAGTTATTACGCAAGAGTTTCGCTAAGCAATTGTTCCGTCCGCCGTCATTGAGCAAAGATGCCTCTCCATTAAACAAAGAGCAACAGCAACAGAAAATGTTTATGCAACAGCTGGACCGTGTACTTGAAAAACTGCATGGAATTCCTGACTTAACCATACCTCACATTTCAGATCAGCTAAATATGAGCGGCCGACAACTGTTTAGAAAATTAAAAGCCATTGCGGATATAACACCCAGTGAGTATTTAAAACAATACCGTCTGGAAAAAGCACGCATTGCCTTATTGGAAGGAAACAGCGCAAGCTATGTTGCATTAGACACAGGATTTTCATCGCACAGCTATTTTACTAAATGCTTTAAATCCCAATTTGGGTGCACACCTTCGGAGTATCGCCAATAGCACAACATTACTTTAACGTTTAGTACTTATAAAACGCTCACCGTGAATTTCAGTTCAAATATCGGTGAACATAAACTTCAGCAAATTGATTGTTTCCTTGAGGATCAAACCGTACTTTACCGCTGGCACCCAAATAACGAAATGACATTTTTCCTATGATGTTTTTTCTTGTTTCTTTGAGTTTTAAACCATTCAATCGAGCGCTTCCTTGAGTCAGCTCACTCATAATGGACGGCAAAAGCGCTCCCGTTTTAAGCTGGA
The DNA here is from genome assembly GCF_055326765.1 of Pleionea sp. WD8-19. Lineage (NCBI taxonomy): Bacteria > Pseudomonadati > Pseudomonadota > Gammaproteobacteria > Oceanospirillales > Pleioneaceae > Pleionea > Pleionea sp. WD8-19. Next base: position 57,025 of record NZ_JBUZOU010000007.1, read on the forward strand.
TTTCCGTTGCTAAAGCCATCAGCACGACAGAATCATACATATAGGCGGAATCGAAACCAATCGTGCCATAATTAAACTTCTTTAGCAGGTCAACTTTAATTTTTTTGGGCAACTGCCCACCATTAACAACTATATGCAGTTTACGTGCAACATTTTTGAACTTTTTTGCTTTATCTCCGTTTCCTTTAACCAACATATCACCAGCCACCAACAATGGCATGCGAACATTCCATTGTTGGTCAAACGCGATCAGGTAATCCTCAATAATATTACTGTGAATGGTAAACACCACAGCATCCGGTCTAAATCGTTTTATTTTGTCAATGTCACTAAGCAAAGGGATTTGCTCAATATTCAAGAGCGAGCTATAGGTTAACTCACCTAAAACGCTGTTTGGCAACAGCTGCCTTATTTTGCTTGACAACTCTTCTCCATAAATTCCTTTTCCACTGACAAGAAAAACCCGTTTAAATCGTTTCTTTTTTTTAAGAAAGTGAACAATCGACGTTGCCTGTTGATCGTTATTGGGAGACGTTCGCCAAAAGAGAGGCTCCTTCGAAAGTTCAACCAGCTTATTGGAAGACGCGGAAACGGTCACTAAAGGTATTTTTTTCGGTATGCTAGCTTGCTGCAATACATCCTTTACCGACTCAGATGTTCCAGGGCCAAACAGCGCAACCGCATTGTGTTTTTCGATCAACTTATCCGCAAACTGCACAGCTGTATGCCTTGCATGATTGATGTCGGCACGAATAATAGTCAGTCGCTTTCCGTTAATCCCTCCAGATGCATTAATCTTCTCTGCGGCTAAATCGGCCGCGGCAATTAAACTTGCCGAATAGTAAGGAAAGTCGCCCAACGGGATCAAAAGTCCAAAATTGATAGTTTCCGCATCCGCTTTATTATCAGGGGCTTGATAGATCCCCGGCCCCCGGTATTCTCCACTGACTCGTACAGCCATAAGTTCATCGAGCGATAACGACTCTAAGGTGTCAGACGGTTCTGACTTGTCTACGCTCTGCGATGTAACGGATGCAGTAAAGGTTAATAAAAATAAAGAGACCCAAAATTTCTTAGCAATCACTATTTATACCGGCGACTCATCCACACTAATTCAATAAGCATAGCTTACCGTCAATGTTCTGCATTGTTGATTGAAGAACCTTCCTCATTAAAAACTTATCAGTAAAATCAATTTTTAAATTAAACCAACCGTTTTTCTAAAAAATACCTTTTCCAAATGTGACAACGATGGACAAACAAATAAACAACAACCCGTGAATGGTATTGATAGAGTCTTACCTTAGTGCACGGCATCCGACTCCACAACCTCAAGCCCCAATGCTTTCAGTTGCTCAGCAATTAAAGGATTTCGTGTTTCCCGCCACCGCTGATAAAGGTTCAGTACATCGTTTGCATCAAAGGCATTATCCCTTGAGCACACTCGAGCAATCAGCTCTAACATTCGCGTAAAGGTCGCCGCGAGCTCCGAATAAATATGACTGTTTTGGGGTGCGTTTTCAGACAAATAATCATAAGCCCCGCCGCCCATTCCAACAAAATAATCCTTTAAAATTCCTCGGCGAGCATAGTTTTCAGGGAACAACGCACCAAGAAATAATGCCAAATCACCCAATTGCCGCATAAACAAACAACGCTGCCGGGGTTCCTGGGTTTCATGGGCATCCTTATACAGGAGCGCTAATGGACGAATACTGACACTGCCTTCTTCCAAGCTGAATAATTGGCGACTGTCTCCGAAACGCGCCAACAGGTTACTCATGTACCAAAGCGTATCCACATGTGGGGGTGAAGCCATAGCTTCACTGAAATGCTCAAGTCGTTGACGAAAATAATCGGTCAGCGTTCTTTCAAAAGTGGGAACGGAACCTCGAGTCATCCACCATCCTCCTCTTTTTAGAATGTCTTTTAAGCTTAGATGAATCTGTCTACAAATGCGTAATTTCCAGCCCTCTGCTTTTCAATATCGCATCTTCTAAATTTTTACATTGTTCCTCTTGAAATCAAATTCGATGTGCCTATATAGAGCCAGTGAGCCCCAAGGAAGTTCCCAATTAATAGGGGTTCAATGAACACTATGATTTCTACAAACCTGTAATGTTTAACCTTTTATGGGAGGAAATCCTATGCATTTAAAACCGCTGTACGACCGAGTGGTTGTGAAGCGCCTAGCCGCTGAAACAACGACTAAAGGAGGCATCGTCATTCCAGACAAAGCCGCCGAAAAATCCACTCAAGGAGAAGTTTACGCAGTGGGTGATGGCGCTTTACTGAAAAATGGAAAAGTCCGAGCACTTAGCGTCAATGTTGGCGACCGTGTTCTGTTTAGCCAGTTTTCAGGAACCGAGATTAAAATCGATGGTGAGACTTTTTTGGTGATCAAAGAGTCTGACATTTTAGCCATATTTGATAATACCAATGTACAGGAGAAAGCAGCATGAGTGCGAAAGTCGTAAAGTTTGCGGGTGATGCTCGAGAGCGCATGCTTTCCGGTGTGAACACCCTAGCCAACGCAGTAAAAGCGACACTGGGTCCAAAAGGGCGCAACGTTGTACTCGACAAAAGTTTCGGCGCGCCACGAGTGACCAAAGATGGTGTGTCTGTCGCGAAAGAAATTGAGCTCTCCGATAAGTTTGAAAACATGGGCGCTCAAATGGTAAAAGAAGTGGCATCCAAAACAGCCGATGTTGCAGGTGATGGAACCACAACGGCGACGGTACTGGCGCAATCGCTGGTATTGGAAGGCCATAAAGCCATTGCAGCGGGTATGAATCCAATGGACTTAAAGCGCGGAATCGATCAAACCGTAAAAGCAGCGATCGAAAAGTTAAGCGCTTTATCCAAACCCTGTAATGACACAAAGTCTATCGGACAAGTTGCTACCGTTTCTGCCAATTGGAATAACGACATTGGAGAAATCTTGGCAAAAGCCATGGATAAAGTAGGACGTGACGGCGTCATCACCGTTGAAGAAGGCCGTTCGTTGCAAAACGAGCTTGAGGTTGTAGAAGGCATGCAATTCGATCGCGGCTACCTCTCACCCTACTTTGTGACGAACCAAGAAAAAATGAATGTTGAACTGGATAATCCCTATATTCTTTTGTTCGATAAAAAAATCAGCAACATTCGCGATTTGCTTCCTTTATTAGAAGCCGTATCCAAAGCCAGTCGTCCGTTGTTAATCATTGCGGAAGACGTAGAAGGCGAAGCATTGGCGACGTTAGTGGTCAATAACCTACGCGGAATTTTGAAAGCCGCCGCAGTAAAAGCCCCTGGTTTTGGTGACCGTCGTAAAGCCATGCTGGAAGACATCGCGACCCTGTCTGGAGGAGTGGTGATATCCGAGGAAATTGGCCTGTCTTTAGAAAAGGTTGAGTTGGAGCAATTGGGCAGCGCGAAGCGCGTCGTTATCACCAAAGAAAATACCACCATTGTTGATGGCGAAGGTAAGAAGCAAGACATTAACGGACGCATCGCACAAATCCGCTCTGAAATAGAAAATACCACGTCAGATTACGATCGCGAAAAACTGCAAGAACGTTTGGCGAAGCTGTCTGGCGGAGTCGCGGTGATCAAAGTGGGTGCGGCAACCGAAATTGAAATGAAGGAGAAAAAAGATCTCGTCGATGATGCACTGCACGCTACTCGTGCAGCGGTGGAAGAAGGCATCGTTCCCGGAGGTGGCATCAGTTTGGTTCGAGTTGCTGATGAGCTTCGAAACGACAAACTTTCAGGCGCCAACGACGATCAACAAATGGGCATTAAAATCACCCTTCGCGCCATGGAAGAACCCTTCCGCCAAATTGTAGCCAATGCAGGTGTTGATGGCAGTGTTGTGCTTGAAAAAGTGCGTGCCAACCCTCACACCTCGTGGGGCTATAATGCACAAACAGAAGCGTACGGCGACATGTTGGAAATGGGCATTATCGATCCAACCAAAGTCACTCGTTCCGCGCTTCAAAATGCAGCATCCATCGCGGGTTTGATGTTAACCACCGAAGTGATGGTTGCTGAAAAGTCGGAGGAAAAAAAGCCCGAGGCTTCTACTGCCCACGGTTATGATTATTAATGAAGAAACGATAACGTTTTTTCACCTTTATTTAAGTCGTGATTTTATTGGGGGCTTACGCCCCCATTTTTTTGAATACCAAAGCCACACCTTGTGTTGCTGCGCCAATACTTATTTGGCAACGCGATTTAACACCATAACGGCCAATATTTGTCGTATCCAGAACAGTTTTCGTCGCTTTCTGCATAACCCACTTTTCGAATGTAACCAATGCTTAACGATGGTGAGAAAGGCTCTATGCATTTCCTGTTGGTTCTTACCGTTACCTCAGTAAACCATTTTCATAGATATTAAAACGAATCATAAAAGGACCAGCCTTATGTTTTGTAAACGTAAATCCGTACTGATATCGGCTGTCGTTTCGGCTTTAGCCATAACGAATAGTGCTAACGCCAAAGACGATCATCAGCGCTACATTGTAAAGTTTAAAGAAGGCAGCAAAGTATCGTTATTGCACGCCGTAAAAAACAATCAAGGGCAGCTAAAGCGCGAGCTGGATAAACACCGCATGATGTCGGTGACTTTACCAGCACAAGCAGCACAACAACTCAAGAAAAGAAACGACGTTGAACTGCTCGAAGTCGATCCCAAACGTTATTTGCTCGCCGAAGATACGCCTTATGGCATTACTATGGTAGAAGCGGAACAAGTCAGTGATTCGCTGACCGGCAATATGACCGTTTGCATTATGGACACCGGATACGCTTTAGGTCATGAAGACTTACCCAACTCAGGGGTGACTGGCGACGACGGATACGGCAGTTACGATACCGGTAACTGGTTCGAAGATGGACACGGCCATGGGACACATGTTTCCGGAACGATCGCCGCACTCGGCAACAACGGCGTTGGGGTCATTGGCGTGAACCCAAGCGGTAACCTAAAACTGCATATGGTGAAAGTGTTCGACAACAATGGTAATTGGGCTTATGGCTCGGATTTAGTTGCTGCGGTCGATCAATGTACCGCAGCGGGCGCCAATGTGATTAGCATGAGTCTTGGTGGTGGCGCCCCAAGTAGCGCGGAAGAAAGTGCATTCGATAACGCTTTTGCCAATGGCGTACTATCGGTAGCTGCGGCCGGGAATGGTGGTAACAGCAGTATGTCCTACCCTGCCTCATACGATTCCGTAGTGTCGGTTGCTGCGGTCGACTCCAGTGGCAATAAAGCCAGCTTTTCGCAATACAACAGCCAGGTAGAAATTGCTGCGCCGGGTGTAAGCGTGCTTTCAACCTTACCCAATAACACTTATGCCGCATGGTCGGGTACCTCCATGGCAACGCCACACGTTGCCGGTGTTGCCGCTTTGGTATGGAGCCATTACCCAAGTTGTACCAATAACCAAGTGCGTACTGCCATGGCCAAATCGGCGGAAGATCGCGGTACCGCAGGTAAAGATAACAGCTACGGTTGGGGCATTGTAAAAGCCAAAGCCATGTTCGATCTGTTTGCCAATGGGTGCGATGTCGGCGAGTTACCTCCACCACCTGACCCCACCAACTTGGAAAACGGCGTTCCGGTTAATAATTTATCCGGGGCCGGTGGCGACGAGTTGGAATATAAAATGGATGTGCCTGCCGGTGCGACCAACCTGGTGTTTGATATGTCAGGAGGCACAGGCGATGCCGATCTTTATGTGAAGTTTGGCTCTAAACCCAACGACAGCAATTACGATTGTCGCCCATATACCTCGGGCAATAATGAAAGCTGCAGCTTCCCCTCTCCGCAAGTCGGCACTTACTTTGTTACCGTAAGAGGTTACACCAGCTTCTCCGGTGTATCGCTTGTTGGCAGTTACGATGGCGGCAGTGCCAACACGCCACCCACGAGCGCCTTTACTTTCAGCTGTAGCGATTTGAGCTGCAATTTTGATGGCAGTGGCAGCAGCGACAGTGACGGCAATATTGTCAGTTACAGTTGGGATTTTGGTGACGGTAACACGGCCATTGGACAAAGCGCATCGCATACTTTTGCTACCGCAGGTGACTACTCAGTAGCGTTAACCGTTACTGATAACGATGGTGCTTCAGACACATCATCGCAAACGGTTACCGTATCCGATGGCTCTGGGGGCAATATCGATTTATCCGCATCCGGCTATAAAGTCCGAGGTCGGCATCATATTGATTTAAGCTGGAGTGGTGCCAATGGATCCAACGTCGATATTTATCGAGACGGTTCATTGATTACTACCACGGCTAATGATGGCCTCCATACCGATGCAACCAATAACCGAGGCGGCAGAACCTATATTTATAAAATATGTGAAGCCGGTACTTCGATTTGTTCTGCAGAGGTCACCGTTTCTTTTTAAATATTGTCATAGCAACAACGTTGCTTAGTCGGCAAAACTTGGGCGAACGTTAAGTTCGCCCTTGCTTAATTTCTCACCGTAAATGATCAAGGCTTCGCGTTAAACTTATTGGCCAGTTCAATCGTATGGGCTAACAGTTTTAAATCGCCGGCTTTACCGTGCCCGGGTATCACCACTTCCGCATCCGGAAATTGCAGCAAAACATTGTTAACCGAAGATGACCACTCATCCAGTACAGCATCATCGGTATTGCCTAAGGTTGTTGCAGCCAAACTGCGAACTAAACATCCACCAAATAACAGTTTGTGTTTAGGGATCCAAACAACAATGTTGTCATTAGAGTGACCACCTCCTGGGTAGTAAGCGTAAATGACATCCTTGACCAGCCAAAAACCATTTTCCGTAAATTCTTTTTTCGCTATTTCAAGTTGCTTCGATTCAAGCGCTAGGTTAGTTAACGTGGAAGCAAATGTATCAATAGCCTGTTGATTTAAGTAAGCGATTCCAGCAGTTCGATCGCGATGAAAATGTGTCGATAGGCTGGTCTTTAATGTTAAGCCACGCTCTTTAATCCAACTCGCTAATGTTTGTGTGTCTTCTTCTGACCAGGGTGTATCGATAAGATAAGCATTGTTTTTATCGACAACAACTAAACCATTCGATGATACGCGCCCCCACTTGTCCGTTTGTTGATAAGATACATGCAAAAATACATTTTCAGCAATTTCATAAATGTCCATTTCCCCAGAATCATCCGCAAAAGCCAACGTCGAAATCATTACAAATAACAAAAGCAGTCGCTTCACTCAAAATACTCCGTCAGTCATTATCGTTAAAACATGACACAATAAAGTGCTCGAATTAACGATTTGTACACGAATATTCTACTGATTGCCTTTATTTTTGTATTCCAATTCAATTCACTCGGATTGACAACAAGCTTCAACAAAATCCAGAGCTTGCTCATCGTCCACTTGTCACAAGACTCTTACCGGTTATCCCAGTAAGAATACAATAATCGCGAAATCGAGTTTATACCTATACTCATCCTATTCAAATTTCGTTGTATTGAGGAGGAAATATGTTTACCGTATGGCGCCTATTACCCCTATTCACACTCGCCCTTTTGCTCCATGCTTGTAAAATTGATGGCGGCAGTTCGTCCAGTGAAGGTGACCATTTTAATCTGTCGGGTTATAAAACCTGTGACAGCAATAGCTTAATGACAGAGAGTCCCATAAGCTTTAACGCGTTGATCGCCATTCGTCCTTTAGGCACACTCAACCCACCCGATCATACTCAACCAACTCGACACACCTATTGGTATACGGCCGATCCTGGCAACCCTCCACCTGCGGATCAACTGGCCATGGTTGTTGCCCCTGGCGATATACGCATCGTAGAAGTAACCGAAGTCACTTATACCAACTCCAGTCGCCCTTACACAAAAGACTACACGCTCAGATTTTTTATTTGCGAACAGGTTTCCGGTTACTTTAATCACATCAGCGAATTAGACCCCAATTTCGCCGAACAAATTGGCGGATTTTCACAAGATAACTGCAGCTCCTATTCAACCAGTAGCGAAACCGTCACAACTTGCAATCGTTCTCTTTCGTTAGATCTCAATGCAGGTACCTTATTAGGCACGGTCAGTTATCTGGGAACCCTGGATTTCGGAATGGACGACAGTCGAGTCAGTCGTACCGTTGCCAATCCCAGTCATTTTGGGTTTGTTGAACATGCGGTTTGCCCAATGGATTATTATGAGCCCAATGTTAAAGAAGCGCTGTTAAGCGTAACCGGTGAATACGATGGGAGCGTTCAACGAGTGATTGAGCCACGATGCGGTAAAGTAGATTTCGATATTTTGGGAACCACTTCTGGTGCTTGGGTTCTTGATCCGGTACCTGCCAATGCCTTTATCGAATCGGTTAGCTTGGCTCTTGCTCAGGATAATATCGACCCCACTTTCTCCGCTTTTTCAATAGGTAACATTGGTTCAAGTGTCGATGGACAAGTTTTGCGGTTTCTTCCGGAAAATACGGGCACCATCAACCGATTATTTTCAGACGTTACTGCCGATGGAGAAGTTTACTGCTATAGCACCGAAAGCGGTTCAATTTTACTGTCACTGTTGAACAGTAATCAACTCCGATTTGAAGTCGTATCGAGTGGGTGCGATGGTAATCTTGAACTGTCAAACAATGCCATAGCGTTAAGTCGATAAAGCCACTGCTATCCCATGAACAATGGACGTTCAAACAGCAGGCGTATCCGAAAAAACTTGATAGCCCGATTTGCCTGCACGCTTAACTTGATACATGGCTTTGTCGGCAGATTCCAATAGCTGCGATAATTGAGTGCCGTGAATCGGGTATAAACTGATGCCCATACTGGCGCCCACAGTGTAGTGATTTTGTTCAATAATCACATCTTTTGCGAGTTGCTGCATGAGCTTATCGGCAATGCCAAGCACTTGTTTTTCGTTTTCCAATTGAGTGGCAATTATGGCAAACTCATCACCGCCAATTCGTGCACAAATGTCAGTACTTCTTGTAATTTCGACTAATCGCTTAGCAACTATTTTAAGTACCCAATCCCCTACTCGATGACCTGCAGTATCATTAATGGGCTTAAAATTATCCAAATCAATATAAATAATCGCCGCCAATTGATGGGGTCGAGTTGCCAACTTAAGCGCTTGTTCAAATAATTTTTGCATATAGCGCTTATTGTACAAACCGGTTAAAGGATCATGGTAAGCCATATCCAATGCTTTCTTCTCTGCAGCAAGTAAGCGCTCTTGGAAGTTAATCAGAATTGCGGCAATTAAAAGCAAATATTGCAGTAACACTAAAATGTTCCCAGTGAGAAAACCGATAGCAGACCATTCCGGATCAAAACGTAAAACAGGATATTTCGACCAATGAACGGAAACCACTAGGCCAATTATCGCCACACCCCACATCAGTTTTCGGGGAACACTGTTGCGATAACGAAATGCTAATAGGCTGACAAAAATTAACGCCACCACATTAAACAGCGAAAAACCAATGGCAAATCCCATAAATGAGCCATATTGCGTAAGGTTAAAACCAATCCACACAAGTGTAACGGTTGCCAGCCCTATAATAGGTGCCTTACTTTGCTTTGCCTGTAAGAATTCGATTAAACCAATAAGCAAAAGAGATTTTTCGATGACGATGAATACGGCATAAATCGACTCGATTGTTTGAACACACACTTCTGAATCAAACAGTAAAAAGCTTGTTCGAGCCAATACCAAACAAAGCAGTGATAAAGCCCACCACCCAGCACCTGGTTTGGTTCTTGGTATTCGACTCAACCAGACCAGCAACACAAAAAATATCGAATACGCAGTAAGACCAATGATATTGATTGTGTTAAAAAGAGGCATGTTCAGAAGCTGTGAGCCACAGTATTTGGGTTATCAAAGAGTATAGATGCAGCAACTTAAAAAACGCTATTTGTAATAACTTATAGATTATTTGGGCATTTAAAAAAATAATTTTAAATCTAAAAGCTATAAAAATAACTTAGCTCATATCAAAAAGCACTCTCAATAATGCGGCTAGATTTAATTTGATGCTTATTAGCACCACTTTTTCTTAATTGAACTATTCTTATGTCAGTTATCACATTTTTAATGAGTTCGACTTCCGGATTTAGCGAGAAACAACATGCAACTCAGTTCCTTAAAGATTCAACACAAAATCGCCTATTCGATGACATTGGCGTTGTTGTTATCCATGATCATTTCGGGCTGGATGAACAACTCTTTGACGAAAAATATCATTTCTGAACGCCTGGAATCTCGAGAGCTCCCGGCCATTCTGAATAATATAAAAGCCAATATTAAAAGTGAAATTGAGATACCCATTATCATTTCGAAGCAAATGGCCGAAAACCAATTCATTATTGACTGGATCATTCAAGGTGAGTCGAGAGAAGGTGAGTCAATGATCAGCCAATATTTGAGCCGACTCGCAACGGCCAATAACGCGAGTGAAGCGTTTTTAGGGCTCAAAAGTAACGGCCGCTACTTCACTCAACACGGTTACACGAAAACGATGTCGCCAAGTGAGCCTATGGATAATTGGTTCTATGATTTCTTTGAAGGAAGTGAACGCTTTAATACCGGAATTGGCCCGAATAAAAAAACGGGAGAGCTTACCTTATTCATAAATTATCAACTCAAACACAATAATCGCGTTCATGGCGTCGTTGGCATCGGCCGAAGTATCGACAGCATGGTGAAGATGGTGAATAACTACCGCATAGGCGAGTCAGGATTTGTTTATTTGGTCGCGGATACCGGTACCATTAAAGTCCATAAAAATACCGATTTGGTAGAACAACGCAGCATTCACGAAATGGAAGGCATTCGTGCGGTTTCAAAATCGCTTTTAGGTAGAGATTCCCACACCACGAGTTATGTCAATAATAATGATGAAGATATTATCATTGCCTCGAAGAAAATCGATATTGAATCACTCAATTGGTATTTAATTGCCGAAATCCCCAAAGATGAAGTCTTTAGTGCTGCCAACGAGGTGACTCAAAAAACCGTTGCGACTAACTTTGTCCTTGCGATTCTTTTGATCGCCTTTTCAGTGGTGGTCGCTAAAACCATCAGTTCGCCGATAAAACAAGTAACACACACCTTAAACGACATTTCGCAAGGCGGTGGAGACTTAACGCAACGTCTCCCCATTGTGAGTCAAGATGAGGTTGGTGAACTTTCTTCAAGCTTTAATACCTTTGTCGAGAAACTGCAAAGCATCATTGATGAAGTCAAAACGACAGGCCAACAACTGGAAAGCGCTATTGAAAAAGTGACTCAAACCATTAGCAGTACGTCACAAAGAACCAATGAACAACAACGGAAAACCGAACTGGTTGCAACGGCTATTAACGAAATGGGATCCACGGTTTTAGAAATTGCACGAAACGCTAACGATGCCGCTCAATACACCCAAAAAACAAAAGATGAAGCTGAATCGGGAATGACCATTGTTCAGCAGACCATTGCGAACATCCATTCACTTGCCGATGAGATGTCTAATTCGGGTCACGTTGTGCAAGACCTTGCCCAGGAAGTCAATACCATTAGCAGTGTACTTGATGTTATTCGTGGCATTTCAGAGCAAACCAATTTACTCGCTTTAAATGCGGCTATTGAAGCCGCTCGAGCAGGAGAGCAAGGTCGAGGGTTTGCAGTGGTTGCCGATGAAGTTCGAACATTAGCGCAGCGCACACACAATTCCATTGAGGAAATTCGTGTGACCATTGAAAAACTGCAACTCGGCGCAGCCAATGCGGTTGAGTCTATGCAAAACGGAAAACAGGTGACTGACCAAGGTGTACAGCTGGCGGGAGACGCTGGTCAATCCTTGGAAACCATCACTCGAAATATTGACGAAATCAATAATATGAATCATCAAATCGCCGTTGCGACCGAGCAACAAAGTACCGTAACGGAAGACATCAATCAAAACGTTACGGGCATTGCCGATCTTGCGCGTACCAATGCCGAAGACGTCAATCACAGTGAGACAAATTGCCAGCAAATGTTGCAACTGTCACAAGCGCTCATAAAATTAATGGCCCAGTTTAAAGTTCAATAAAATCACAAAGGAACTTTTGCAATGAATCGATTAAAACATTCTTTAATATTGTCATTAATAAGTGTGCTAACGCTTTCAATTTCTGCCAAACAATTTTGGAATGATAACAGTATCAGCTTTCTTACAGGCAACGACTATCGTGTTGGCGATCCTGACCGAAACGTCATAACCTTTGAACACGCAAGTGGTCATAACTGGGGTGATATTTTCTTCTTCTTAGACCGTTTAAATTCAAAAAATGGTGACAATGAATCCTACGCGGAACTATCACCTCGTTTTAAGTTAATGGACTTATCCAACGGCAATAAGGATTCACTCATTCCCTCGCTCTACCTTGCTTATACGTTAGAAGCAGGAGAATCGCCAGGCGGAAGCTTTGATAATCACTTACTGGGTGTGGGCATTGATTTGGCCGTCGATGGATTTGATTACTTAAAACTCAGTGCGTTTTATCGAAATAATGATGAAAGTGATGATAACTTACAACTCACTCCCGTTTGGGGAATCAGTTTTGATGCGTTTGGAGAGCAGTTTGTCTACGATGGATTTATCGATTGGACCAATGCCAACGATCAGGTGCATAGCTCGCTCAATTTTACTTCGCAACTCAAATGGGATTTAGGGCGTAAAGTATTCCAATCTCCTAAAGTATTTTATGTTGGTATTGAATACGTCTATTGGCGCAATAAATTTGGCATAAAAAGCAGCCCTGTGTTTGAAACCAATGAAAAGAACCTTAATGCATTGGTTCAGGTTCATTTTTAAAATACTGCCCGTAAAATTCGACTCACAAGGAACGTGAATATTACCGGTCTTTCTTCTACTTTGTCATAATTCCGTAACAATTGATTCAATATTAATCGATATTTTAAAAAATCGAATGTTTTTTGTTATGTTTTTAACCTTTAACCCGTTTCACTACTTCATTAGTTTTTCTAATCGTTTTCATTAATAATTATCCATTGTTGTCACTACCCATTCTTCTAATAATTCCGCCGCCGACGCTTTTCAACTTTACGCCGAGGCAATATTTTCTCCTGATAAATCTTAGCAATGTCAGGCTTATTCAAAATAATTAATGATAAAAGGAAGGTCGTATAGTGAACACACACAAAGTTAAACTAGGTCACCTATTACTGTGTCTAGGCATCGCGTTTACCTTACCAGCAATCGGTAAAACGCCAATTAAAAACACAATACAGTATTCAAAACCATCCGCAGAAACGGTTCAAATTGATGGTCGAACCTTCTATCGTTTCGACGATATGTTAGTTCCATACCATACAAACTTGCAAAAATTTGACGCGGCAAAAAATAAATGGACCGATGGAAAGGTCTATTATGAATTTAACACTGAAGTTACGCCTGAAAATCGTCAGCGTTTTCTTGAAGCAACGCAGGAATGGTTAAATGTTGCCAATATTGAGTTTATAGAGCGTACCGATCAAGCCAATTACATTCATGTTCAAAATGACAGTAGCAGCTATGCAGTAGTAGGAATGGTGGGTGGTCGTCAAATTCTGGCCATATCTAACTGGGGCTCTAAATTCCTCATCGTACACGAACTGGGGCACAGCCTTGGCATGTGGCATGAGCAACAACGTTCCGATCGTGACAGTTATGTCACCATCAATATCGACAATGTAGAAACGAGTCAACGGCACAACTTTACATTTCGCTCAACAACCAACTACAGCACTTACGACTTTCTATCAACCATGCATTACCCTCTAGCTGCTTTTACCAATAATGGCAGTCGGACAATTGAGCCCAAGCCTGAATATGAAAGTATCGCACAACATGCTGGTCAACGTGAGTTTATTAGTGCAGGCGATCAATTCGACGTTGCTTCACATTACGGAGCGAAGGTCATTCCTATTGAGGATACTCATTTCTTTACGTTCCTTTTATCACAATTTGATGGTAATGGTGATGGCAACCTAGATTCACTCGAAGTATTGCAAGCGGAACAAATTAAAACTCCCGGAAATGGAAGCATTCAGTCCATCGAAGGTATTCAACACTTCAGAAACGTTAAACAGCTTGATGTTTCGAACGAAAACCTCAGTAGTTTGCCTGAATTACCACCTGTAATTGAAACTCTGAATGTCTCTAACAATCAACTCGAGCTGCTAGAAAGTAAGTTAGCATTTCCTAGATTTATGGGATCAATAAACGCTGCGGGAAATCCTCTCGACGCTTACGCATGCAATGATATTTTATTTTTACGAAACAGCCTGGGAAATGACAGTGTCACCATCAATCCCTTAGCAGATGGTTCACAGCTTATTTGCGATGAACAATCACAGTTTGTATTAGTCAGTGGAAAACCAAGGCTCGATTTACGCAGTAAGGGCGAACAAACCTACTTCATTGATGTTCCTTCTGGGCAAGCATTGCTAACGGTAGAAACAACGGAGTTAGAAAGCAATACTGGCGGTAAAATGGATGTTTATGTTTCTTACAATCGCACGCCAAATGCCAGCAGCTACGATTTTCAATCTGCCAATTCAGACAATAACGAATTGGTCACCATAAATAACCCGCAAGCAGGACGTTGGTACATTACTTTATTGCCAAATGAAGGTTCATTCGAAGGTGTTAATTTGGTAGCGACCTACAGCGAAGAACAGTCGCAAAACAATGTTCTAGTGAACAACCAGCCCAAAGCAAACCTACGCGCTGCGCAAGGCGATCATCTGCACTTTATTATGGATATTCCAGAAAATGCAAAAGACCTTCGTTTTTCTATAACGGGTGGTAGTGGTGACGCTGATCTGTATGTGCGCTTTGGAGGCGAACCGACCAGCAGCCAATACGATTGCCGCCCATGGAAAAATGGTAATACCGAAAGTTGTGTTTTCAATCAACCACGAACCGGTCGTTATCATGTCCATCTGATGGGTTACAGCAGCTTTGAAGGCGTAACACTTTCGGCAAACTATACAGAAAGTCTGCCCATTGAGGGCCGTTTCGATCGTCAATCGCTCGCCGATAATGCTGGAAACTGGCAACAGTTTGCAATTGAAGTTCCAGAAGGAGCCAGTACTTTAACGGTTAACATTTCGGGTGGAAGTGGCGATGCGGATCTATACGTCAATCGCAATCTACCAGCATCCAGTTCAAATTACGTATGCCGCCCTTATCGTTATGGGAACCGGGAAACTTGCGTAATCAAAAATCCGCAAGCGGGAACCTGGTACTTGGCGTTGCGCGCTTACAGCGATTATTCCGATGTTACATTGGAAGCGGTTTGGCAGTAAGATATATCATAGTATTTAACCTGGGAGAAGAGGCATGAATCCCAGGTTAAAATCCATTTTTATTTAAATAATCCTTATTTTTTAAAACGTAAAGGTTATTTTTAAAAGATGGGTGGAACACAATACAATCCATCTTTTTATTGATCGTGTTTTAATTTTTCAAAGTCTTCTTTCCAGTATTCCTCTTCATCATCCAAGTCGTCATTATGCTCCCAGTCATACACTTTATGCTCGGGCTTTGGGTCGTTATGACGAAACAAGATCGCACTGATAACACCGCCAATGCCTCCGAACAAATGCGCTTCAAAGGAAATTTTGGGATCCCAAGGCAAGACACCCAACATCATGCTACCGAACATAAAAACAGCCAAAAACATTAACGCGACGGAAACTTTATCGCGCCGAATAATGGCGGCAGTAAATAGAAAATAAAAGACTCCGGAAGTGACGCCGCTAGCACCTAAATGAAAACTGGGCCGACCTAAAGCCCACACACCCAGCCCAGATATCAGCCACACAATCGCAACGGTTTTCCATTTAGAGTTCGGATAGCCATAAATCAACAAGCCACCTAAAAACAATACCGGCAAGCTGTTCGCTGCCAAATGCTCCCAGGAAGAATGCAACAAAGGCGCAAACAACACACCCCAAATGCCGGAAACATCCCCCGGATAGATCGCTAGCGGATGTAGATTTAATGAGAGCAGTTCTTCAGCTGATTTAATCACCCAAAGAAAAACAGTAAAGAAAACAATGCGCTTAAAGTCGCGCTGCCATAGGCTCCACTTATTCATACTCGATTAATTGGGACAATTGCTGAAAATTAAAGCCGCTATTTGCATTTATTTTCACGATAGATTAACTAATTACGAATAAATCAACTTGCCTACTTTAAAACCGGTTCCTTTTGGTTGGGTAGTCTAGTAAAATTACGCATAATAGTGATCAACCTAAAATCCAAATATTTCAGGCATCCGTCTTACTTGCTTCCCTGTCAGCAAAAGATAAATCATCAACGAGAGGTGTGTAGGCGCAGTCGATTTTAAAATGTTAAAACTGTCAGTTTCCGAGAGTAAATCATAACGACACCCTAACAATGGCGTTACGATTGATCTTTGAGTACCTTTCTGGCAGTAATCAAAAAGATTGGCGTAAGCCTCCGTCACCCATCGTTCCAAAGTCATCGGTTCGTGTTCAATATCATAAATCACAGCGACTAAATGATTGTTCCTTATAAACACACTTCCCGGAGCAATACGCGGCTGCTCAATGATTGAGGTATGCAATTGAATAGGATGCTCATCACTTTCTTCTAACCTGTCGGTTTCTGCCATCAATAAGTAACAATCTTGCTCTTCTACTCTTGTTGCATTTTTGGGTAACGACTTCCAATCTGGAATCACCGACACCTTGTTTTTCGAGTTCGGGATACGGTATGCTTTGCTCAGTCCACCGGAGATCGCTGTAAGTCGACGTTTCATTTTACTCCACTCCCGTTACTTTCATTATAGTCATTCACCTACATTTATATTGTCTTTTGAGTTACCCAGCCTAGCCATTCGTACAGTATCTAGGGTATTTACGACTCCTTATACTTTTTGCTGGTTAAAGGAACTTCTGACAAAAGTCCTCAAATATCGTCCAAAGCCAATTTCAGCCCGGAGCTTATAAAGGGAGAGCCCCAATGCCTGTATCCGAATTAGAAAAAAACAGCGAAACCAAAAGCCAGGGTTGCTGCCCGGCTCCCAAAGAAAGCCAAAAGCAATCCAGTTGTTGCACGCCGGCAATTCAAGAAACGACACAAGATTTGCCCAGTGCCGTTGATTTTCCCAATGACCGACGCATACACATCAGCCTGAATGTAAAAGACGTCAAGCGTTCCGTCGACTTTTATCGCAAGTTATTCAACCAAAATCCAACCAATATGAAATCCGACTACGCGAAGTTCGAGCCGGAAACACCACCCATAAACTTCACGATTAACGAGCACGATGAAGAAATTGTCGACAACCACGGACACTTTGGTATCGAAGTGAAATCGGTAGAAGCCGTCGACAAATCTCTAAAACGATTAGCCAGTTTGGGTATTCATGTTGAAGCGACGGAAACTCAAGTGGCTTGTTGCCACTCAGTACAAGATAAAGGCTGGGTAGTTGATCCCGATGGCAACCATTGGGAGTTTTTTGTAGTGACTCAAAACGAAGCCGAAGAAGGCTGTGGCCTAACTTGTATCTGTTACGACCCAGAAACCGATGGTTGTAACTGGAAAAAACGCGCCTAAATCAAAAATTCATCGTGATAAGGAACTGAACATGACTTCATCTGCAACTACGACACCTGAATCTGAATCACCAGAAAAATTTTTCCAAAGCACAGCGACTTTCCCCGGTGAGGAACGTATTCACATCGCTATGAACGTGAGTGATCTGGCAACGTCTGTTAATTTTTACCGTCATTTTTTTAATGTTGACCCCGTTAAAGTGCGTGAAGGTTACGCTAAGTTCGATTTGCAGGATCCACCTTTAAATCTTTCACTGAATGAAAACCCTCTCGATACACACGCACAAGGTCATTTAGGTATTCAGGTAAAAAATACTCGCATCGTCAAAGACATGTATGAAAACCTAAAACGCATGAATTTTAAAATTATCACAGAAGAAGGAACCGAGTGTTGTTATGCCGTGCAAGATAAGCTTTGGGTAGCGGATCCCGATGGCACACGTTGGGAAATTTTTGTGACGACCAATCCGGAGTCGGACGAAGGATGCGGTTCCGACTGTATTTGCCATCAAGAGTTTGAACGCTCATTGATCACCGAGTAGCAATACATACGAATAATAGAAACGGAGAAAATTCAATGAAGCATGCTAAGTTGTTTGTCATTTTTGTTACATCGCTCCTGATTGTGAGTGGCTGCCAATCGGAATCTCAAAAAGTTGAAAAAGTAATGGTTACCGGATCCAGCACAGTAGCACCCGTTATGAGTGAAATAGCGAAAATGTATGAAAAATCACATCCGAACATTCGTATTGAAGTGCAATCTGGCGGCTCCTCAAAAGGTTTAAACGACATTCGACAGGGCATTGCTGATATCGGAATGGTCAGTCGAAAATTGAAAGTATCAGAGTCGGATGTGTACCCAGTAACCATTGCAATTGATGGTATCGCCATGATTGTGAATAAAGCCAATCCGCTGAGCGAGATCACCTCACAACAAGTACTGGATATATACCAAGGAAACATTCAGAACTGGTCACAATTAGGTGGTGAAGATTCAGCAGTCACGGTAGTCAGTAAAGCGGAAGGTCGGTCAACTTTGGAAGTTTTTTCCAAGTATTTTAAGCTTTCCTACCGAGATATTCAGGCACACGTTATCATTGGTGATAACCAACAAGGGATCCAAACCGTCAGCGGAAATCCTAACGCCATTGGCTACGTATCTATCGGTGCGGCAGAATACGAAGCGCTTCACAACAACGCTAATATCAAATTGCTCACACTGGATGGGATTCAAGCATCAACAACAAACTTGGTAAACAATACCTACCCCATTTCACGTGAACTTAATTTAGTGGTGAAAAATACGAACCAGCCAACCATCAATAAACTACTAAAGTATGCTCGTTCACAGCAAGTTCAAAAAATTTACGATGACCATTCTTTCATTGCCGTTCAAGATAAAAATCCACAGTACGCTAAACAAACCGATCTGATCTTAAAGTAATGACCGCTTCATCGTTATCGAAACAGCTGCATCGAAAATGGACCGATCGCCTGTTCTGGCCACTCATTATTGTCGGCTCAGTGATTGGTTCACTGATTATGGTGTTAATTCTTTATTTTCTGGTTAACGAAAGCTGGCAGTTTATTAAAGACGTGGGGGCAATCCACTTCTTTACCGACCAAGGATGGTGGCCGTTAGATGATCAATTCAACCTTTCACCAATGTTAGTGGCCAGCCTGGCCGTTACCCTGGGCGCGCTGGTGCTGGCCACACCATTGGCCATTATCTACTCCATATTTTGCGTGTTCTACAATCAAGGTTGGTTACGCAATTTTTTGGAACGATTTATCGACGTCACCGCAGCCATTCCAACCGTTATTTTTGGCTTCTGGGGATTGATGGTTGTTGTTCCTTTATTAAATAAAATCAGTGACCACGGTGTCAGTTTATTCGCCGGTATGTTGGTATTGGCAATGATGATTTTCCCTACCATTGCCATGCTTACCATTTCTGCACTCAAATCTGTTCCACTGACACAAATTCAGGGCGCTCTGGCTCTCGGCGTTCGACGCAGTACCATGATCAGAAAAATTGCCTTACCGCATGCAAAAACCGGAATAGTCATGTCGCTAATGCTCGGTATCACACGTGGGATTGGCGAAACCATGGTTGTACTTATGCTTTGTGGCAACGTAGTTCAAATTCCAAATTCTGTTTTTGATCCAACACGTACATTAACAGCAAACATTGCGTTGGAAATGCCCTATGCGATGGGCGATCATCGCGCTTCATTGTTCGTCACTGGATTATTGGTGCTACTCGTTGTTTCGATGCTGGTGATTGCCAGTGAAATTTACGCCAATAAAAATCATCTGCAGTCGTCATGAATTCGCTTAATACAACAACCACGGTTAATCGAACGCGATTTAAACTGCCGCAAGACTGGCTTCACACATCGCTGATCTATTTTTTAGCCACGCTGGTTTTTATTGGCCTGGCATTGCCGATTATCGAAATTACGATAAACGGTATTAGCCTTGTCTCACTCGACTTTATCACCGAGCTCCCAGAAAACTCCGGACGCTCCGGAGGCATTGCTTCAATACTCGTATCAACCCTTTTTATTGTTTTAATTGCGCTTGCGTCTTCCTTACCCTTAGCGTTTTGCACGGCGGTCATATTAACTGAGTATTTACCTCAAAATTCGTTATGGTCGTCGGTTATTCGTGGCAGTCTTGATATTTTGGCAGGCGTACCTTCTGTTGTATTCGGATTATTCGGTCTCGCTTTTTTTTGTCATACATTAGGGCTTGGTTATTCAATCATTGCCGGAGGACTAACACTCTCTTGTATGATTTTGCCGACATTATCTCGAGCCATTACCAGCGCTTTACACACGGTAGGTGATCAATATCGTATTTCCGGTGCGGCTCTTTGCTTATCGCGCTTTGCAACACTTTGGTACGTCACACTACCGGTGGTGTTACCCGGTATTGCAGTCAGTGTATTACTCGGTTTAACACGCGCTATTGCCGAAACAGCACTGCTCTTATTTACCAGCGGCTATTCTGACCGCATGCCCGAATCGGTATTCGACTCAGGACGCAGTATTTCCGTACACATTTATGAACTAGCCACAAACGTTCCTGGTGGACAACAAGCCGCGTATGGTTCGGCATTAGTGTTGCTGTTACTGCTGTTAGTGTTAAGCCTTTCATTGCACTTTATAACCCACCGGGTACAAAGGAGAATCATTCGTGGAAACTAAGCACTGTGACGATCTCGAACTGGGTACTGCAGAAATAGAAGCCAGTTTGACAAATCATGAAACTTGCCAAGATAACGTGCAATGTCAAACCAACGCACAGTGGGTTGTGGAAGAAGACTGCAGTGAATGTACACCCTCGCATTACTGTTGCATAGACATAGAAAACATCTGCATCGATTACGGAAGTGAGCGAATTATTGAAGATGTTTCGCTCACGATATTTAAAAATTCCGTGACAGCGATAATCGGTCCTTCAGGATGTGGCAAATCCAGTTTTCTTTGCGGCATCAATAAACTTACCGAACTCATTCCAAACTGCAAAGTATCGGGCGATGTAAAGTTCGAATGGGATCATTCCATTTATTTGCAAAAAGCGTCCCTACTTCGTCGTCATGTGGGTATGCTCTTTCAAAAGCCCAATCCTTTTCCCTTTTCTATTTGGAAAAACTTGGAGTTTCCATTAAAGGAACACGGGGTAACCGACACCTACGAAATTTCGATAAAAATCGAAAAAGCGTTAACGGATGTTGGTCTATGGGATGAAGTTAAAGACCGATTGCAAGATTCTGCACTCGGACTTTCAGGGGGTCAGCAACAACGGTTGTGTCTCGCTCGGGCGCTCATTCTCGAACCAACAGTCTTGCTCATGGATGAACCTTGTAGCGCGCTTGATCCTATGGCCACACGGAAAATCGAGCAACTGACTCGACAGTTAGCAAAATCTATGACGGTGGTATTGGTCACACATAATTTATCTCAAGCTAAACGTGTTGCCGATCATGTTGCTTTGTTTTGGCGTGAAAATGGTACTGGCAAATTAATCGAATACCAACCCGCCTCTCAGTTTTTCGAACAACCCCAGCACCCTCTGACTCAAACCTATCTTGAGTTTGGATAGAAATTTAACGTTTTAATAGTTCAATGACTCTTTGAGGAATCCAACATGCTAAGTCAATGGTTTACCCGCTATGCTGAGAAGGTAATCAAACATCGCTATCTCACCATTTTAGCCGTTCTTTTGTTTACCGGATTTCTGGGTTCCAACTTGATGAACCTACAAATCGATATGGATCAAGACACTTGGATCCCTCAGTCTCACCCCTATGTACAAGCCACCAAAGTGATTGACAATGTATTCGGTGGACGCAACGTGATGATCATCAGTGTGGTTCCTAAGTCAGGAGACATTTATCAGCCAGAAATTCTCGCAAAAATCAGTCGCATTCAAAGCAAGGTTGAAAACCTTCCCGAAGCCATTCGCCACAACGTTCTGAGTATCGCCGCTAAAAAGGTTAAAGACATAAGCGCGGATCCCAACGGCATAAAAGTGCAAAGAGTACTGGATAAAATGCCGACCAATGAAGCCGAGCTTTTGGCCCTTAAACAGCGTGTAGAAAATAACCCAATTTATATCAACTCCTTAGTATCTGAAAATGGTAAAGCAGCCGCGATCATTGCCGATTTCAAAATAGACGTAACCAAACCCAGTTACAACCTGGTTAAGGAAAAAATCGATGCCATCGTTAATGCGGAGTTGGATGAAAGTGTCGATATCTATCAAGCTGGCTTGCCCGTCGACTTTGCTTGGTTCGAAAAACACATGATGCAAATGCCGCTGTTTTTTGGCGCAGCGATGTTGATCATCATGCTGATTCAATATTTATCGTTTCGTAGTTTTCAAGGAATGTTGCTACCCATCATTACGGCCATACTCAGTGTATTCTGGTCGCTCGGATTTATGGGCTGGATTGGTGTGCACATGGATGGCATGAACACCACGACACCAATATTAATAATGGCAGTAGCGGCGGGGCATGCTATCCAAATATTGAAACGTTATTACGAAGAGTTTTACCAACTTAGTAAACAAAACACCTCGGAAAGCCGTAAGCAATTGAGCAATCAAGCCATCATCACTTCCATTGCACGAGTGGGCCCCGTCATGGCTATTGCCAGCTTGATTGCTTCAATCACCTTTTATACGCTAGCCACTTACGATATTTCAGTGGTTAAACACTTTGGAGTGTTTGCAGGCTCTGGAATACTTTCCACACTGATTCTGGAAATGACGTTTATTCCAGCGTTACGCTCACTGTTGCCCGCGCCCAAATCACGCGACCTTAGAAAAGAGCAAAAAGCTCGGAGCCTAGATAAATGGTTAACCGCATTAGCCAATAAACTATCCGGTCAAAAAGCACAGCGGTTATTAATGTTCAGTTTGCTATCAATAGCTTTATTAAGCGCTGGCGTATTTAACATCAATATCGATAACAGTCTGAAAAATTACAGCACACCCGACAGCATCGTACGCGTTCATGATGAAGCCATTAATCAATTGTTCGGAGGTACTAATACCATTTACTTTTTGGTTGAATCTGATCAACAAGAACGCCTTAAGCAACCCGATGCATTAAAAGCCATCGAACGCTTGCAACAACGTTTAGAACAAGAAGAACAAGTAGGCAAAACACAATCTATTGCAGATCTGGTAAAACGCTTAAATCTCGCAATGCACGGAGACCAACCCGATTACCATCGCATTCCCGATGATCCCGCTCTTACTGCTCAATATTTATTTCTCTACACATTATCTGGAAGCCCACAAGATTTCGACAGTTACGTTAACTATGATTACTCCAAAGCGGTCATTTGGACCTTTTTAAAAACCGACAGTACCAACTACGCCAAGAACCTTGGCAATGAAATTCTGACCGAAGCCGCTCAATACTTTCCGAAAGATGTGCAATTACGAATGGGAGGCAGTTTACCTCAAACCATTGCCGGAAACGACGCATTAACGCTGGGTAAAATGGAAAATATTCTGCAAATGGCCTTAGTGGTATTTGTACTCAGCAGTCTGATTTTACGCTCGCTGGTTGGCGGTATTTTCGTTACTTTGCCATTACTCATTGTGGTTTTAGCCAACTTCGGTGTGATGGGCTGGCTTGGTGTACCGCTAGACATGGGAACGATGACAACAGCTGCGATGGCTATTGGTATTGGGGCCGATTATGAGCTTTATTTATTATTTCGTTTTCGAGAAGAGTTGATACGTACTAAAGACCTAAAACTGGCCACACTCAACTCACTGACCACATCCGGAAAAGCAATCATCTTTGTCGCACTTTCCGTTGCCGCTGGCTACGCCTGTTTATTAACGTCTGGATTTGCGTTTTATTCACGACTCGCCATTATGGTTATTTCCACTATGGTTGTCAGCGCTTTCGTCGCATTGGTGTTATTACGAGCGATGATGTCGATTATAAAACCCAAGTTTATTTTTCAATATTTGCCGGAGCAAACTGGGCCAATGCCACTTACGCCAGCAACAGGTGAACAAAATGCCTAATTTATACGCTCGTATCGCTTTCATTTGTTTTGCTTCATTTGTATCTGCAAACGAAGAGCCGCTTTCCGCACATACTATAATGGAAAAAAACTTTTTTTCAGGGAAGGTTGAAAAAATAGAGAAGCAGGTAACGAT
Organism: Pleionea sp. WD8-19; assembly: GCF_055326765.1. NCBI lineage: Bacteria > Pseudomonadati > Pseudomonadota > Gammaproteobacteria > Oceanospirillales > Pleioneaceae > Pleionea > Pleionea sp. WD8-19. The sequence goes on from NZ_JBUZOU010000007.1 coordinate 81,319, forward strand.
GACTTTAATCAATGCCAATGAAGAAAAGCGAATACGTAAAATCATTGCTATCAGTGCATTAGAAAACAACGGTATCGACTCTAAAATGCTGGTTCGATTTGTTGAGCCCGGTGATATAAAAGGCACCGGCTTTCTTCAACATGAACACTATGACGGTGATGATGATCTTTGGATTTACTTACCTGCATTACATCGTGCACGAAAGCTTGTTTCCAGTAATAAAAAAGACAGCTTTTTAGGCTCTGACTTTTCTTATGGCGACATGCTGCCGCCGAAAACATCACTTTATCATCACAAGTTGCTTGATGAGGAGATGCTAAATGGAAGGTCGAGCTTTGTTATTGAATCTACCCCAATCAATGATCAGGTAGCTCAAGATTACGGCTATGGTCTAAAGCGATCTTGGATTGATCAGGAAAGTTTTCATGAGCTTAAAGTTGAATATTACGATCTAGAATTACGACTTTTAAAAACACAAACCATTCGTGATTTAAAACGGGTAGATCATAAAAATAATCGATGGAGTGCGCAATACCGGAAAATGCTAAATCATCAAACAGGTCATGCAACGATCGTTCAAGCCGACGCTTTCAGTGTTGGTGTAGAACTTTCTAAGCATTCGTTTACGGTTCGTGCCTTAGAATGGTTTTAAATATTCGTTGAACAATAACACTTTGTTCGACACCAAGGGGCCCAAAGAGGGCCCAAGTACAACCAGAACTTAATGTAAAAAAAAGTAATAATAGGTATATCAAAGCGTTTGAACTAACTTACTAAGACCCCTATGACTTTTAAGTGCTTCAAATTTGAATTTCTGATAATAAACTTGCTGATTTTTGCGAGTACGGATTCGAATGCCTATACACTCGAAACTAATAATAGCCTCAGATTACATTACTTTAGTTCGAATCAAAACTTTGATGATGCAAACAGTATCTTCGGCGCTCAATTTGAATTCGAAGGAAAACTAAACTTTTCGCGTTCACTACGAGCCGGTTTTGAAGGGAGACTGTATCAGCAAGAGCACTCCGATGGAACGAACAAAGAATCACAGCTAAAGCAATTTTACGTGAGTTATCGAGCACAGGACTTTGATGTAAGCATTGGTCGTCAGTTTCAAATTTGGGGAAAGTCAGACACTTTAAACCCAACAGACTTACTTACACCCCGGGACTATACCGTTGATTATCCGTTTTTAGAAGACCAAAGATTCGGATCGGGCAATATTAAAGCCAGCTATTATTTTGATAGTGAATACTCTTTGACTTGGTATCACTTTTGGGAGTTTCAAGGCTCTCGAATGTCCATGCCTGAAAATGAACAATTTACCATGTCAATTCATCAAAATGCCGATGTCGACTTTAACTCGCCACAAATAGCCGCTCGCTTAAGTCGTTACAGCGGTGATATCGACTGGTCTACCTATTGGTTTAAAGGTTATCACCCACTACCAGAAGCCTATGCATTTCAATCGACTTCCCAATCGCTAGATTTTTGGTTACGTCATCCAGAAATCGAAATGCTAGGCGCTGATCTTGCTAGCGTTCATGGTCGATTAGGCACGCGGTTTGAATTTGCCTATATAAAGCCAAACTATCAGGCCAGTGAATTCGGCGTTGACGAACACGCAGTACTCGTTTTGGGTGTCGAACGAACATTCATTGAGTATCTCAATTTTAACTTACAGTTTATTTATCGTCGTTCTTTTTATCAACTAGAAAGCAATCGCCAGCCTGGATCAGACACGAGTGAACAGATGCTCAGAGCACTCAATGGTTTAACTTTTTCCATGCCACGTAAAGCTAATCGGGAACTGTCCTTACGTGTATTTAATCAGTGGTTTAATGAAACATTGAGTGCTGAGCTTTTTTTACATCATCAACTGGATGACCACAGTGACTATATGCAAGGCCTGTTATTTTACGACATTAAAGACAATCTTGAATTAACATTCGGTGTACAGCGCTATTTGGGTTCACCCGGCTCTTATTTTGGGCACTTTAAAAAGAACAATAAACTGTTCCTTGAATTTCGATTTTTAATCTAGCACGTGCATTAATAGAGCTTTAACACAAAACGGAGATGACTATGACACTTACAGATGAAATATTGAACTTTTGGTTTGGAGAGCTCGACAACAGCTCTGAGCTTACTATGCAGCATCCACAAATCATGAAATGGCACAGTAAAGATCCTAAAGTTGATGAAGAAATTACAAAACGCTTCAAAGAGCCTTACAATCAATATGCCACAGCATTTAATGAGACATTAGATAATGCAACGGACACATTGGCATTTATTATTCTATTTGATCAATTCCCACGAAATATGTTTCGCAATTCAGCGCAAATGTATGCTACAGACGAGTTAGCATTATCTCTCTGTTATCGCGCCATAGAAAACAAACAAGATGAAGAACTAACCCTCATTCAGCGCCTGTTCCTTTATATGCCGCTTATGCATTCTGAAAATATTAAAGATCAAGAAAAATCCTTAGAGAAATTCCAACAGTTGATGGAAACTGCACCCGAATTGGCCCCAAAAGGTGCGGAGTTTTTCAAAATGGCATACGGTTATTACGCGGTTCAACATCATAAAATCGTACAACAATTTGGTCGTTACCCGCATCGTAATTCCATTCTTGGTAGAAAATCCAATGACGCAGAGATTGAGTTTTTAAAGCAGGATAACTCTTCGTTTTAATAAAGGTCACTTAAACATTAAGTGTTGGCAGGCTCATTTGAACGGAATACAATTTGATTCAAGTAACGCGAGCCTGCCAAAACCACTTATTATTCCGAATAGTACAAATCAAGATAAGGTCGGAACAAGCGACTGTTTCTAAGTCGATCACTCACGGGAAGCTCCTGAAATTGAGACCACCCATCGCGGTCTGCGTCACTTATACTGCCGTCATTATTGAGATCCAACACATCACCATTTACATTCATTTTCGGTGCTCCGATGAACCCTTCCCAAATATTACGCACATGAATATATCCCGCTTTTGCTAAAGCATTAGCAGCCTGCACACTGCGATAACCAGAACGACAAAGTACATAAATCGGTTGCGTTTTATCGGGAAAGCGAGCTTCTACGTAGTCCGTAAAATCGGATATGGGTAAAACGCCATCGAATTGTGCTCCCATACCAATCTCTTCATCTTCTGAAACACGATAACCAATATAATCCGAAGAATCACCCGGCTGATCGGGAGTACCGGAAATATGAGGAAATGGAATACTGTATGCGCCAGGAGGATGGCCTTGACGAAACTCTTCAATTCGGCGCACATCAATAATGACAGCCCGTCGTGCTGATCGTTTTGCATCGATAAAAGCTTTTGCTGCGCTTACCTCTGAATGGTAAAGTCTTGGTAAGTCGTATCGATTGCCATCACTGGCAAATGCATTTCCAACACCGTAGAGCGCGAATAACAAAGTAAATAACTTATTATTCAATATTGATTTCTTCATAATGGCCTCATTGTTTGATTTAAAGCAATGCGTTCGATTTAGTTCGCTGAATTCTCCGGCTTATCTGCGATAACACAGTTGCCTGTTTTAATCGGTCCTTGTTGCACCTGTTTGCTAAAGTAACGGATGTTGGTAAAACCATTGTCCATTAATAATTGCTCGACTTCTTCTGAACTATAAAGTTGGTAAACGCCGGTTTGCGTAAGTTTTACATTTTGCATTTCTTGTTTATCACCAACAAAAATAGCGATACAACCACCGGGCTTGGTGGAACGGTATAATTGTTGAAGCACCATGCCCGGTTGTTTCCAAAAGTAAATGACATGCACACAAAAGACCTTATCAAAGAAGTTATCGGGATATTGGAGATCATTAGCGTCACCAACATTAAGTTCCACTAATCCTTGATCAATGTATTTTGCGTTACGTTTTCGTGCGGCCTGATACATGGTGACTGAATAGTCCACTCCTGCGATTAAGCCTGTATTAATTTGTTGTGCTAACTTATAAATACCATCTCCTGGACCAAATCCAACCTCCAGTACCCTGTCATCATTTTTAATGTCAAGCAGCGACAGCACCCAATCATTACAATCACTGTTCATTTTTCGCATCGCTTTACCAAATAATTTCCCAAAAAATCCTTGAGGCTTACTGGCTTGTTGTGCAAGAAAATGAGGTATTACTCGTGTAAACCGAGCCATAAATCGCTTTTTAGCAGGTGTCGTAGAATTGGTTTCATAGATAGACATGATTTTGTCTCCGAATATAAAGGTCGTTGCAATTGATTACGGCAGTTCCGCCAAAGCAAGATTTTTATCACTGCGTTCAATAAGTTGCATAATCCCTGCTCGAAACTCCTGACTGGACTGGCTTTGTTTCGCTATCTCAACCATCTGCCGTGTGCGACTGAAAATTTCATCAATGACTTGGTGAAATGCGGTTTTCGCTAATACCGACTGGTACGCCAGTTTGGATGGGTCAAGAAGTCCCCAATGCATTCGCTCACCATCTCCCAACCAGACCGGACATGCCTCTCGTGCTGCACGGTCACACACAGTAATCACTACGTCGGGGGCAAAATGTTCAAAGTCATCGAGTGATTGGCATCTCAAATTTTTTGTCGAAACATTCGCTTCTTGTAAATAGTGTAGCGACAACGGATGAACCTTGTCTGCTGGCGCACAACCGGCACTTCTTGCTAACAAAACACCATCACTTAAATGGTTGGTAATCGCTTCCGATAAAATGCTTCGACACCGATTGTGAGTGCAGATATAAAGAATTTTATACATGTACGGTCCTTTGTTTGGCGTGCTTGTATTGTTATCGGTCGAATTTATCTAACACGTCTCAATAGCAATTATTATCGAACCCGTACAGCAATGCGCCTGTACGCCCGGCCAGCTTGAGCAAAAATGGAATTACGCCTTTAATAAACGCATTGTTGATAACCACGCATCAATAAGCTGTAGTTAATTCGAGACCATACAATTTATTTAAGACCAACTAGGAGGCGTTTGTGGAAACTCTCGCAAAACAATCCCCAAAAACGCATTCATTGGAATTTCCAACTCAGTTACGACCGGTTGTTGAAATAACAGTTAGTAACCTGGAGCGTTCTTGTGAATTTTATCAAGCGGTATTTAATCGATCGGCAAAAGAAAAAAATGCTGATTTTGCACGATTCAATCCTTACAACCCACCCGTAGATTTTGTCATTCGAGAGCATAAAGAAGCGACGTCTCGCGACGGACATTTTGGCATTCAACTTAAATCGAGCCAGGAGATACAGCGCTATCGTCAGCGCGTAGAAGCAGCCGGATTTGATGTTGAGCTCGAAGAAGCCGAAACCGCGTGTTGCTTTTCTGTTGCCAATAAAGCCTGGCTTAATGATCCTGATGGCAATCAATGGGAAATTTTCGTCGTTACCGGAGAAAACACGACTGAAGTTCGCTGCGGAGATTCTTGCGCTTGTGAAGCGGAAGGTTGCGGTTAGTGTATTTGCTATATAAAGAGGAGCTATTGTAATGCAGAGCATATGGGCAAAGGCAAAACAGACAGTAGTCGAAAATGACAGCGTCGTCGACTTTGCCACCAAAACCCGATTTCACATCGCTTTAAATGTAAAAGATGTTAACCAGGTGGTGGACTTTTACAAGTTATTGTTCGATTGCGAACCACACACAACTCGCGAAGGTTATGTGAAGTTTGATCTTCCGGAACCACCTCTCAATATCTCACTGAATCAAGTTGTGCATAACGCGAAAGGAAATGGTCAATTCGGTATTCAATGCCGTGACCAGTCCATTCTTAACCAATTAAAACAACGATTACAAAATGCTTCTATTGCTTTATCAGAAGACAAAGTGGATCAAATATCCGTTCAAGATCCTGAAGGCAATCGTTGGAACATCAGTTACTACACTGTGTGAAAGTTTTAAATCAAACCAACTGAACAAGGGGAAAATCATGAACCTAACTAAGAACGTTACCGGTATGGACCAAACCAAAGACGGTGTTGACGTATTTGTAGAAGGCGAAGAAATTAAAGTCGATAAAATGCAAGCGATGGCGAACAAGTGTGGACCAGAAGGGGAAGGTTGCGAAGACGATTGTTGTGATGCCGATTTTGAAGCACGCTTGAAAGAAGTAAAAGTTGATGGAATAGACGGTAAAGTCACCATGCATGTACTTGGTGCGATCAAAGCCGCTGAGGTGGCTAATAACTTATCGCGCTGTAATTGCTACGAGCCCGACTAAACAGTCACCTACCAGGGGCGTCATTAAATACACTTGGCGCCTAAAGCTATGCCCAACCGTTTGGCAAAAATATTGTTGGAGTAAACATAATGAGTACTGCGGAAAAAGAACAGGCAGTGAAATCGATTTACGGTGATGCGGCAACGCGACCGGCTGGTCTCTGCTGCCCACAATCTTATCGAAGCGATTTAACATCACACATTCCCGAAGAAGCCTTAGAACGAAACTATGGTTGTGGAAGTCCATTACTGAAAGCCGGTGTTCAAGAAGGTGAAACCATCGTTGACTTAGGTTCTGGTGTTGGTATCGACAGTTTTGTTGCTGCTAAGTTGGTGGGAGCAAACGGAAAAGTGATCGGTGTCGATATGACTGACGACATGCTAGACCAGGCTAATTTATTTAAAAAGAAAGTTGCAGACAATATGGGGTTTGACGTCGTCGAATTTCGTAAAGGATATATCGAAGACTTACCTATCGAAGACAACAGTGTTGACTTGGTCATTTCCAACTGTGTACTGAACTTGTCTTCGCAAAAAGAAAAAGTATTAGCAGAAATGTTGCGCGTCTTACGACCTGGTGGTCGCATGATTATTTCCGATATTGTTGTCGACCGTGAAGTTGATCAGGAAGACAAGGACAATGAACAGCTCTGGGCAGAGTGCTATACCGGAGCTATTCCTGTTGCCGACTTGGTGTCGACCTACAAAGAAGCTGGCTTTCAAGCACTCACTCAATTGGATGAATCCGCTTGGAAAGAGCTTAATGGGTACAATTTCGGTTCTTTAACCCTTTGCGCCTACAAACTTCCACCTTCAACGACCTGCAATTATGGGGGTCATGTTGCCGTCTATATGGGACCTTATGAAAGCGTGAGCGATGAAGAAGGTCATACGTTTAAACGATTCGAAGCAACAGAAGTCTGTGATGACACTGCGGCTCGATTACGTTTACAACCTTATAATGACTCCTTCCAAGTCATCGACATTCCAGAGCTCGCTCGAGGTTCCAGTAGCTGTGGAACCGGTAGCTCTTGCGGAACCGGAAGTTCATGCGGTACCAGTACCGCGGAAAGTGGTCAAAGAGAAACGCCCTGCTGTAATCCGGAAGACAAAGCCACTCCTTGTTGTGACAACAATGAACCCAAAGCCGATGGCAGCCCTTGCTGTGATCCGTTAGCGATTGAACAAAGTGGAGACTGTGGCTGCAGCCCTGAACAACTTGCAGTACCAGAGCCAGTAAAAGCAGCAGCGCCAGCCTCAGCTTGTTGCGACAGTGGCTCATCTTGCGGCACAGGTTCTTCTTGCGGCACGCCTTCAACAGCAGCAAAATCAACGACATCTGCTGGCTCCGAAACAAACAGCGAAGAATGCTGTCCTTGTGACACGGAAGCAAAGGCAACCGGTGGAGAATGCTGCGATACAGGTTGCGGAACCTGTGGCTGTTAGTCTTTCAAAAAGCCGTTAACCACTGTTTTATTTAACACTTAATTGCTGCCATTGTTCGTTGCGAATTTAAGTTTAATCGCTTTCTAACATTTAAATTATACGGACTTTGGCAGTAAAAGAAGCATCAACAGGACAGCCTCATGCAAACAACTCTTGCAGATAATCAAGTTGCGCGCAGCGTTCAGGGTTTGGATGTGAACGCCATTCGACAATTGTTTCCCATTCTCGACCGACCTCACATCAATCAACACAAATTTGCCTACTTAGATAATGCGGCATCCAGTCAACTGCCACAAACCGTCATTGATCGATTGCACCAATACCATCAATACGAACACTCCAATGTGCATCGGAGTGTTCACACCCTTGGTGAAGAGGCCACTAGCTATTATGAAGGAGCCCGAAAAAAAATAGCTCACTTTATAAATGCGCGCTCTGAAAAAGAAATTATTTACACACGCGGTACCACAGATTCCATTAACCTGGTAATGCAAAGCTATGGACGCGCAAATCTTACAAAGGGTGATGAAATCATCATTACGGCATTAGAGCACCACTCCAATATCGTACCTTGGCAAATGCTTTGTCAAGAGAAAGGCTGTGTATTACGAGTCGTTCCAATTAATACAAGCGGTGAAATTAACTTAACGCGTTACAAGCAACTGCTTAATGCACGAACCAAAATTGTTTCTATGACACATGTTTCCAATGCCATTGGAACAGTCAATCCTATCAATGAAATGGTTGCGGAAGCGAAGAAAATTGGTGCAGTTACAGTCATTGATGGCGCACAGGGCATTCCTCATTTTAAAGTAGATGTACAAGACATTGGGTGCGATTTTTATGCATTCTCGGGCCATAAGATGTACGGACCTACTGGAATAGGTGCTGTATACGCCAACGCAAAACACCATGACAGTATGGCACCCTATCTTGGTGGTGGAGACATGATATTACGAGTCACCTTTGAAGAAACATTATATAACGACCCTCCCTATAAATTTGAAGCAGGTACACCGCCAATTAGTGCCGCGATAGGATTAGGCGAAGCGATCGACTTTATTGACGATATTGGAATCGAACAAATAAATGAACACGAAAATCAATTGCTTCAATATGCTCACGAAAAAGTTTCTATGATTAATGGCATTTCACTCATTGGAAAAGCGAAACAAAAAGCATCCGTTCTGTCATTCGTTATGGGCGATATTCACGCTCACGATGTAGGAAGTATTTTGAACAGCTTTGGTATTGCTATTCGTGCGGGACACCACTGTGCGCAACCCGTTATGGAATACTTTCAAGTACCTGCTACAGCGAGAGCTTCGTTTGCTTTATACAATACATTAGATGAAATTGATGCTCTGGCAGACGCATTAAAAGAAGTAAAACGTATTTTCATGTAATTAAATCGACAATATACAGGATTAACCTAATGAGAATGAGTAGACGATGGGCGATAGTTTAGTACTTTACCAAAAAGACATTCTTAAACATGGGAAAAACCCGAGCAATTTTGGTCATATGGATAATGCCAACATCGAGCTTAATGGTGACAGTCCTATTTGTGGCGATCATATGACGTTGTACTTACAATTGGATCAAGAAAATATTCATCGTTCAATGTTTTACAGCGAAGCTTGTTGTGCTGTTTGTAAAGCCTCATCGTCGATGTTAACTGAAATCATTCAGAGTATCAGTATTGTTGAAGCAAAAAAAATAAGTCGATACTTTTTAAACATGGTTGGAGATAGCCAGCAGTCCACCGAAGTAACAGACTTGCCTGACTCCTTACAGGTTTTTAAAGAAATACATCAAGCGCCTTCACGCATTGAATGTGCAGCGCTCGCTTGGGTTACATTGGAAAAAGCACTCACTGAATTTACGAATCAAACGAGCACAACTGAAAATTCAATACTTAACATTAAAAGCGAGGTAGCCTCGGTATGAACGAAATCGTTCCAGTAGTGATTATTGGTGCCGGTCCCGTCGGGCTTGCAGCGGCTGCTCACTTGCATCAACAAGGTCAGAAATTTTTGATCTTTGAACAAGGTAAAACAATAGCTTCATCGATAGCGGAATGGTCGCATGTAAAAATGTTTTCGTCCTGGGCATTAAATATTGATCCCGTGGCAGAGAAGTTATTAGAAAGCGAAGGCTGGACGGCGCCTCCCGCCGATTCCTTTCCAACCGGAAAAGAGTTAATTGAAGGTTACTTACGTCCGCTCGCCGACTTACCTTACATTAAAAGTAAATTATTTTTAGGGTATCGTGTTCGATATATTGGTCGAGTTAATCATAATAAAGCCGACCATCGCAAAAACAACAATCCTTTTGAGTTACATATTCTAGATAACCTGAACAATACAATTACCGTTCAAGCAGAAAACATTATTGACGCTTCAGGAACTTGGCAAACGCCCAATCCCGTCGGAGGACTCGGTTACCCCATTGAGGGAGAACTCAATAATCCGGCAATTTTTTATGGAATACCCGATATAAAAGGAGAACACAAAAAAGATTATCTTAACCGAGATGTGGCTGTTGTCGGCAGCGGACACTCCGCTTTAAATGCATTACTGGATCTAGTTAGCCTTAATAATGATAACCATCGTATTGTTTGGATTACACGACGAAACTCAAAGCAGGTGAGTTCCAACGCGTGCAAGCCCAGTATATTACCGGAGCGAAGTGCTCTCGATCAGTCAGTTTCCGGACACTTAACAGACAACCGTATTCAAGCCATTGATGACTTTACGATCACAGAAATCACAGCATTAGACAATGGCAGACAATTAATTCGGGGAATGCGTAACGGCCACAGTTCGAAAATTGAATGCGATAGAATTATCGCGTGTGGAGGTTCGCGCCCAGACTTAGTCATGACTCGCGAACTTCAACTCAATATGGACCAGTTATTTGAGTGTCCAATTGAAGTGAGTAAGCTTATTTTGGAAGCTCAAAACAATGGAGAAATGATTCCTGCACCACACGGTTATCAAGCATTAAAACATCCTGAACCCGGATATTTTATTTTGGGTATGAAAAGTCACGGAAGAGCACCGAACTTTTTTCTAATGTCAGGTTATGAACAGGTACGATCAGTCTGTGCCTATTTGTCCGGTGATTTCGAAGCGGCAACTCGAATTGAATTTGCTTATCCAGAGAATGGTGTATGCGGTGGCGCCTGTGGCGAAGGTCAGTGTTGTGGACCCAGTACCAATAACTCTACTTGCAATGAATCGTCAGTAACAAGTTGTTGTGGTTAACTTGAGATAAAAAACGATCTTATGGTTGCGATATTTAAAATTGATCCGTTAGACTGAATTTCCTAAAAACTATGGCGAACCATGATTATATAAAATTAAAAAAAACAAGCCATTATTGACGCAAAAGGGAAAGGAGGCAAGATGGGTTCAATAGCAAACGCGAAGTCAGAGGTATTAGCAAACGTCAATTTAGATTCTTTCGGTAATTTATCAAAATCTGCATTAATTGATCTAATTCGGTTTATGTTTATTTGCAAAGAGGTTAAAGATCTTGAAACATTAAACCACTCCATTCAACAGCTTACACAGCAGGTATTTCAAAATAATGATATAAAGGTGTTTTATTGTGAGTCTGCGAAGCAGAAAAGAAATTCAAGGAGTCAAATTAAATCCAATAGTCACACACAGGTCAATCACACAAGCACGTCTAAATGTGATCAATCCAGCATTCATCAAGCACTCTCACAACAGTACAGAATAAAGCCAGGATTCTCAGCGAGCCGTTTAAAAGCCAGCAATATAAAAAAAGAGCCTAACGTGAAACACTGTAAATCTCACTGCCAACAATCGTCAGTCACAACTCCATTGGCTTTACCCAATTCACCTCCAACCGATGTATCCATTGAATGCTTTGGTAATAATGAAAAAAAACGCGTCTGTTTGTTAACTGCGGAATGCAATTCAAAAGAGCTGTCGCAGGGTGCAAATGTTTTAAAAAGTCTGGAGCCCTACATTGACGAAGCGATAAGTCGCGTAACTTCACCATGTCGTGGTAATCATTCATCCGCAAATTCATCACCTCAATTGGCTCAATTAACACCTCGCGAAAAGGAAGTATTATCCTGGGTCGCACAAGGAAAAGGGTGTTGGGAGACCGGAGTGATCATAGGAATTTCTGAACGAACCGTAAAGTTTCATTTGCAAAATATCTATCGGAAACTCAATGTCGTAAATCGTGCGCAAGCAATTGCAATAGCTATGGCCGAAAACATTTTCTAATTTAGGATAAAAAAGCAAACATCGGATTTGTCACGCATTAAAACGTACAAATCCTTTCGATAGGTAGTCCATCTGGTCTGCCAGAATGTTACGGTTTGCCAGCGCCAAGTATTCAAATTTGTTGGGTTTAAACGGTACGGCCAGTAATGGCATGTTTGCTTGTTCTGGCGTACGACATCCTTTGTGAGAGTTGCAACTGCGACAAGCACTGACGCAGTTGGTCCAACTGTCATCACCACCAAGTCCTCTGGGAATAACATGATCGCGAGTAAGTAATGCTTTGCCAAAGTGATCACCGCAATAAAGGCATAAGTAGCGATCACGAGCAAATAAAGAGGCGTTTGTAAGATGAGGAACTCGATGAGTATGATTGGTCAGTCGCCCTTCTGTTGCAATGACTGGCGCAATCAAAAGTAGACTTTGAATACCGGAAAAACGATTATAGCCGCCGTGCAATGTAATCACACTCTCGCCAAGCGACCACAGCACCAGCTCTTTAGCGTAGTAACAAGCAGCTTGCTCCACACCGATCCATTCCATCGGAAAACCGGCTTTGTCCAGTCGTAGTATTTGTGAAATCATACGGACTCCTCTGGGCCTGAAAAATCGCAATTCGTCAGGTCTTACTAAAATACTACTTCATTTTTCACGATTTTGCGCGTTTCGTACAAATTTCTTCACCAATTGACCACCACAAAGCGCTTGCAAAACAACTCTCTACTTTTTTATCACTTACACTTTCTAATTGCGATTGTGACCTCGAACACGGATATCTCATTTCATGACTTTATACTGTGAACAAATGACAATATCACCTTCGTCTGTGACCACCATGAAATTACATATAAAATTTTTATTCGTTTTACCCTTGTTATTTTTGTGTGCCTGCAGTGGCGGTGGTACTGGTTCTGAGGAATCAGACAATAGCGATAACGGCCAAACCAGCCAAAACATGAGTCATTACGCCGGTGAAAACTGTATTGGATGCCACGATGGAACCGAACCAGATGCCGTGCGCTTTTATGCCGCTGGCACGGTATACCGCTCAAGCGGCGAACCGCAAACAAATGCTACGGTAAATCTTTATATTTTTAATACCAATGCTTTGTCTGCCAGTATGGAAACCGACGACAGTGGCAACTTTTACACCACGGAAGAGGTAGAAGGACTCTATATGGGTGAAGGGTCGGTCACTGGTGTTGACGTTGAAATAGATGCTCCCGGTGGTATTCGCACCATGCCCGGAGTGGTAACTAATGGTTCTTGTAACGCTTGCCACGGAGACTCCGTTGGCCGAATAGTCGCGAATTAAATCCGACTAAAACAAAGGCTCCATCAACAAATTGTACTCAATGGTTAACTCATCATTATTAATAGCTTCGTTTAAACGGAGCTGAATATCTATCAATTGCTGTTTGGTTAAGTTTTCTGAAAAATTTCGAATATATTCTGCGTTTTCTGGCATCCATTGACCGTTTTCAATTTGAGTGTCTACATAATCCAGAACATTATGTAAGTCTACTTGATTACGTTCAGGTGCCACACGTGTTCCATTAATTAAAGTAACAACATCGTATTTTTCCGGCAAACTAAGTTCATCATTGACTACTGACTTCTGTTCTTGCATTTTATCGATCTTTTTCTCAACCAGCTCCACCTTCCTTAAGATATCCCGATTTATACTGGTTAACTCCAAGTAAAGTTGGTCTTTGTTACTAACATCATTCTTCCAATGGGGTTCTGTAACCGGTTGAATATAAATCGCTTCGCTTTCTTGCTTCGCTTCAGGAATGAAGTACCAGTAGGTCATTAAAAAACTCAATAGCGAACCGACTAAAAAACCTATCACCAGAAAAGCTTTGATATTCATAACTCGTTACTCCCTTTTAAATAGAATTTATCGAAAGCTCTGTCAAAGAGCTTTCGATAACTCTGAGTTAAGGCAACATGTAAGAACCGTTTGTTGCCTGAATTCGGGTACACGTTCCTCCGCTATAGGTGACGTATAAATAGGTAGAAGAGCTAACCGATGATACCGCTTCATAATCGCCTGTATCAGGGGCGGCGATACTGCAACTGCGATAGGTTCCTGCCGAATCCCGAGCGAAACAGGTGACAGCATCCGTTTGCCCATTAACGTAACAAGCCAGATATTCAGTGTTATTCGCGGAATCTCTGGCGGCACGTAAGTTACCGTAAAAGCTACTACCACTTATGGTTACCGTAGTATTATTTTGATAACCAGCAAAAGATATTTGAGATGTAAAAATAATAAGTGCAGCGCAAATCAATTTAAAATATTTCATAAGTCCTCCTTTTCGTAACGGACTGAGGTTAATTGTTTTCAGACTCGACTTAAGGAACTCTGATTAACAATTAAGAAAATAGGAATTGAGTCATTCGGTGTTGAAAAGATATTACCGTATTTCCTTATGCATTAATCATCCTCGAGCAACACTATAAGAAGGTGAACATAATTTGTCCACGTGGTCATTGAGATAATATTTAGTAATAGTATTTTTACTAATTGGCCGCACTATTCACAACTTGAATATTTTTTATAGAGCAATCGCAGTTCTGCTATTTTATATGTCTCAAAATAAAAGCCCGAGCATACATATGCCCGGGCTTTTATTATGTGCTCTCCGTTAGTTTAACCATGTCTTTCATAATGCCTTCTAACCCACCGTATACGGTCAACTGGTTAATTTTTCCGGTAACACGCTCAAGAACTTCCAGTTCTTTTAATCGCATTAACGTTGGGTTCCCTTCCATTACTTTTGCGGTATTATGTAATGAACGCGTTGCTTGTGTTTCTTCACGACGTTTGATCAAGTTAGCTTCCGCGGCTTTTTCAGCTTCAACCACCTGATTCAAAATCATTTTCATATCACCGGGCAAAATAATGTCTTTTACACCGACATCGTTCACTTCCAGGCCGTAAGTCAGTGCCTTATTTTTGATTCGTTTTTCAACCACTTCATTAACCACATTCTTGTCTTCCAAAATGGCATCTAAAGTACGAGTTCCGACAACTTCTCTCAAAGCAAGTTGAAATTCACGATATAAAAACTCCACATGATTTTTTAACAGAGTTGCTACTTTTTCCGTATCAACAATGCGATAGCTGGCTGATAGATTAACCCGTAAGCTGACGCGATCTTTCGTAAGAATTTCTTGACCACTCACGTCCACGGTTTGCAAACGACAATCGAGTCGTTCAACTTCAATGTTTCGATTGTAACGCCAGAAACCGTAGCTACCGGGTTTTAACATACCATCAAGTTTACTATTCACTTTAAGTAACCCAATATGATTGTCGGGGACTTCAATATAAAAGATAGCTGAAGAACCTTTCGTATAAAGCACTGTGCTTTTATTCCGGGTCAACGTTGAAAGTAAGGAGTTATCAACCTGATAATGTTCAGAAATATCAATGACGTCCACTTTAATATCTACCGACACATTCCAATACATTTTAAATATTCCGGGTGGAATAATGTCAGCAATTTTTCCATCATAGTAGACAATGCCTACCTGATCTTGCTTAATATCAAAGCTAATAACCTGATTACCCAACAAAGCATGGTAAGCGGTGATTAAAAACTTACCTAATGGGTGGTTTAACTCTGGCTGTGTAATGTCATAGCAAACACAAGTAACGTGATTAAACCAGTCCAACACTCGAAACTCTCCGGGTTTCAACACGCGCACGAGTCGGTTTTTTCGAAACATCAAGACACGTTCATTATCCGAAACATCAATCTTCTTGAATCCGAACATAATTTTCTCCTTATTAATAGTTCCCAAAATACGAAATAGTTGGGCTTCTTGTTGAGTGCTGGCAATATCAGATTAAAGTATCCAGAAGTTATAAATGAGCGGATACGACTTTCGATTGCGACTCATCCTTAAGTACAATTGATTTTGTATCTTCAAATTATAACTTGCAAATCCTTAACCCACTGAATATGACAGCAATCAACCGGTTTCAATTAGCTTTTGAATTAATCCAATATATACGAAGCAAACTTCGAATATTGCATCCAATTGACTCCGGCGAATTGAAACCAGAAGCCCGTATGATTTACTTGGGGGACTTGAACCCCAGACTCTCGTCTTTTCCAATGCGTCGTACAGGACACGGTCGATTTACAGTCGACTTGGTAACATTGACCGGATTCGAACCGGCTACCTACTGATTATGAGTCAGCTGCTCTACCCGATGAGCTACAACGTTCGTTGCGTTTAGAACTCGTCATTCGCTTGATACACATTGCGGTACACCGTATGCGCCGGACTGACCTGACTTTAACTCGTCAGAAACTAGAGCCGCTAAACGAAGAACGCTTTCCTAAACTCGTTTATTACTGAACTTATTTTTCAGTACTTGTTAGACACTAAGGCACTTCCGTTAAATTCTTACTATGAAGATTTAACCCTTCAATCGAAACTTTGTATAAATGTTCATTAACCTGCTCCACTTTTACGGCATCCTCAATAAACTGATTAATCACCTGCTGATTGGTTTTTGAATGCAAGCTCAATTCATGCGTTACAAACGAGCCTCCCGCAAACAATGCCATGGGTAACATCAGTTGATCGGCCAGGAATTCTCCGACCACTGCTTGAGAGCTTTCAAATCGTTTTAACTGATTAATAGCTCGCCCTGCGACACGTTCTGCCTTAACGCCTAATTGAGCAACTTCTTCGAAAAGTTCCACATGCGAATCGTAATGCAATCCTAATGAAATTATATTTCCGGTACTGAATGCATCGACGCGAACTTCCTCAATTTCACCTTTATTCCAATGTAGCTTTTTCTGTACCTGCTTAATTTCTCTTTCGCTGATATGCTCAGGTAACTGGCTGGTAATCGTTCGAATATGATGTTTCATCAAGTTGCCACGAGAATTCAGTATTATCTGATCAAATCGCTGAATGGGTGATACTTGTGCACACCATGTTCCACCTCCATTAGGATAAAATCCATATCGCTCCAAAGTCGTAGTCACACCGACACCTTGTCGCTTTAATACTTCCAAAAAACTTTCTTTGAGAAAATCGTAACTTGGCGCCTTAATATTGTGAGTCCCTCCATTTAACTCAACATTAGATACACCTCGAGCTAGTAGCAATGCCGGTAAAATTGTTTGAAATACCAGTGTTGTACTCCCAGCTGTACCTATCGAGTATCGGAATCGTCCATGCTTAATTGCTTTAGGATTAAAAGTAACTCGCATCGAACCCAACTCATCCCCTTCAACTTCGGCATTACCGATTTCCTGCGCCGCTCGAACACAAGTTAAGTGTTGTCGTAATAAACCTTTTTTTTTGCGGCCAGCACGAATGTTTTTTATTTCAATCGGCACTCCTAGACACATAGACAGTGATAAGGAGGTTCGCAATATTTGGCCGCCACCTTCGCCTTGTGAGCCGTCAATTATTAATTTTGATTTCATTTAAAGCACTCTTATCATTAAATACAAAATTGATTAGCAAGAACTCCTTTTCGAAATAACTCCGTATAAATCAAGCTAACCTTTTACACAAACCACCTGTTTCAATGTATGAACCACTTCAACCAAATCTTTTTGAGCATTCATCACATCATCGATGTTTTTGTAAGCTTTTGGTGTTTCATCAATTACGTTTACATCTTTTCGGCATTCCACATCTTTGGTTGCCTCTAAGTGCTCTTCTAGAGACACCAACTTCTTCGCCTGTGTTCGCGACATCACACGCCCGGCACCATGACTGCAGCTACAAAAACTGTCTTCATTACCTAGTCCACGTACAATAAATGATCGCGCACCCATGCTTCCGGGAATGATCCCCATTTCGCCTTTTCTTGCTCGAACCGCACCTTTTCGAGTAACTAATACATTTTTACCGAAATGATGCTCTCGCGAAATATAATTATGGTGACAATTAACCGCTTCTAACTCAGCATCAAACTTAACATTCATGACCGAATGGATTGCAGCAATCGTTCGCTTCATCATGACTTCACGATTGACTTTGGCAAACATTTGAGCCCACTCCACAGCTTCAACATAATCATTAAAGTGTTCACTACCTTCCGGCAAATAAGCTAAATCTCTATCCGGCAATTGAATATGCCAACGCTCCATATCTTTTTTCGCTGTTTCAATAAAGTGCGTACCGATTCGGTTACCGACACCACGCGATCCGCTATGAAGCATGATCCAAACTTGATCAGATTCATCCAAACAGACTTCGATAAAGTGGTTACCCGTACCTAACGTACCCAAGTGACCCAGATTATTGGTGTTTTTCAAAACCGCATGCTTGTTACACAATTCTAAAAACTTGTCGGACAATCCGTTCCAAGCTTTGGCGACATCGTCGGGAATATTTCCCCAGGCACCTTTATCTCTCGATCCACGGGCTCTGACCGATCGACCGTGAGGTACAGCGGCTTCAATGGCGCTTCGCATAGCAAATAAACTATCGGGCAATTGCGAAGCGTTTAATGACGTTTTCACAGCCATCATTCCACAACCAATATCCACCCCTACAGCGGCAGGAATTACCGCCCCAACAGTTGGCACTACACTACCTATGGTTGCGCCTTTCCCTAAATGCACGTCTGGCATTGCCGCTACCCACTTATGAATGAAAGGTAATGACGTAATATTACTTAATTGCTTTTTTGCGTCCTCTTCAAAAGGCACACCCTTGGTCCAGGATTTGATAAACGCTTTACCCTGACCTTCAAAAATTTCGTAATTTAATTGTTCGCTCATTTTGATACTCCTTTTGGGCGACAGTTAATCAATAGCACCGTTAATTGACGGAAATTAGCATGAACACCATCAGCTTGAGTCGATTGACACATTGCTGCTCGCTGAGTGGTTGAACTTATTAGTCCGCTTCTTACAATGGTTCTGCCATTTCCATAAGGTTGATACCTTTTCATTGTGCTACCTCTTTTACTCATTGAAACTTACACTAGGTAATTCAATCCGTGTGCCAACTTTTCAAGCCTCCCCCATTATCTTCATAACAAATTGTTTTTATTATTTATTTTTAAAGTACTGGGTCAAACGTAAACACTTTGCTAAACTATCCACTAACTCACATGTATATCCTTATAGATATATAAATATCCTTTTAGATACCAGAAATATAAAAGAATCATTATGCGAAACAAAACCGTCGCATTCAGTATTTTGGGAACGCAGTTGGATTATGCTGGAAGACGAAGCGATCGCTGGAACAAATGGCGGCCAACCGTATCGCTTTGCTCGCAACCCGACTTGGTCATCGACGAGTTATTTTTGCTGCACGATGATCGAAGCCAAAAATTAGCCGATACCACAATAGACGACATTGCTTCGATCTCGCCAGAAACCAAAGTTCATGATCATTTAATTCATTTCGATGATCCCTGGGACTTTGAAGAAGTCTACTCAAGGCTATTTGACCTTTGCGCGTCGTTGAAATTTAACAGTGAAAACAACGACTATCTATTTCACATCACAACCGGAACTCACGTTGCACAGATCTGTATTTTTTTATTGACCGAAAGCCGACACTTTCCTGGACGTTTGATTCAAACGGCCCCTGGACGCGGCGTTCAGAAAGTCGTTGGAAAATATCAAATCATTGATCTCGACTTGTCACGTTACGATCACATTGCTTCGCGATTTCAACAACAACAACTGTCTGGCGAAGCATTCTTAAAGGGTGGTATTGCTACAAAAAATAAGCAGTTCAATCAATTGATTTCTCAACTGGAAAAAGTTGCGATTCGTTCATCAGCACCTATTTTACTAAAGGGACCAACCGGTGCTGGTAAAACTCAATTAGCCCAACGCATTTACGCCTTAAAAAAGAAACGTGATATGGTTTCTGGGCGATTGGTTTCGGTTAACTGCGCAACATTAAAAGGCGATAGCGCCATGTCGTCGCTTTTCGGGCATACCAAAGGAGCGTTTACCGGAGCTCAAACCAAACGCGAAGGATTTTTATTATCTGCCAATAATGGAGTGCTGTTTCTCGACGAAATTGGCGAACTGGGGCTGGATGAACAAGCCATGTTACTGCATGCACTTGAAACTCATACTTTTTATCCTGTCGGAAGCGATAAAGAAGTAACCAGCCATTTCCAACTCATTGCCGGTACCAATAAAGACTTACAGAAAATGGTTGTCGACGGCAGCTTTCGTGAAGATCTGTTAGCCAGAATAAATTTATGGACGTACGAATTACCTGGATTAAAAGATCGACGAGAAGATATAGAGCCCAATATCGAATATGAACTTAGTGAGTTTTCCAAAAAGGAAAGCAAAAAAATTGACTTCAACAGCGAAGCTAAAAGTCATTTTATGGCATTTGCACTTGCACCAACTTCATTATGGCGAGGCAATTTTCGCGATCTCAATGCGTCAATCACACGAATGGGAACACTTGCCGAAGGCGCCAGAATCACAAAAGATGATGCAAAGGAAGAAATCGAACGTCTTCAAAAACAATGGCAATCGGCACTCTCTCAGCCTAATTCAGTTGATCTCAGCAATTACTTTTCAAATAAACAGCTCAGTGAAATTGATGAGTTCGACAAACATCAATTATGTTACGTCATCAGTGTTTGTCAAAGACATCCTTCCATGGCCTCTGCCGGTCGAGAATTGTTCGACAAAAGTCGTTTGCAAAAGGTAAAAGTTAATGATTCAACACGGCTGCAAAAATTCTTGGCAAAATTTGGACTAACTTTTGAACAGTTAAACCATTCCAATTAAGCGCTCTTCGAAAGGCTTCTAAGCAGCCAACCGGACAAACCCTTGCGACAAATAATCCATTTGATCGGCCAAGATATGACGATTCAATAAAGCCAAGTACTCAAACTTATTCGGAGTAAAAGGAACGGCTAGCAAAGGCATACTTGCCTGCTCCGGGGTTCGACAGCCTTTGTGATTGTTGCAAGTTTTGCAGGCAGTCACACAGTTCGTCCAGCAATCTTTACCACCTTGTCCTTTTGGAATAACGTGGTCCCGCGTAAGTGATGTTTTAACGCACGACAATCCACAATACATGCACATAAAATTATCACGAGCAAACAACGCGCTGTTGGTTAAACCTGGTACACGACGCACCTGATCATGCATTTTTCCTTCAATCGCAATAACGGGCGCAATATCCAAAAAAGTCTGGCGTCCTGTTAATCGACAAGTACCACCTCGTAATCGAGTTTCATAATTACCCAAACTCCAAAGAACTTGACGTTTCGCGTAAAAGCTTGCGGCCTGTTCTAGGTTGATCCACGACATCGGGTTTCCTGCTTTATTTAAACGTAAAACTGCACTTTTCACCTTACCTCCTTTCTACATCATCATTTACCTTTAAAATAATGGCTGCCTCGGACAGAATTGAACGGTCGATACAAGAATCAAAGTCTTGTGTGTTACCTAATACACTACGAGGCGTTAAATTTTGTGATTATCTCGTTTATATATCTGTAACGATAAAAAGCATCCATGCTTGCTCATTCCATTAAGCCTCCTTTTCACCTCCAGCAACAAAAATTAGGCTATCGAGTTCGGACTTTAACCGCGATGCATCGGATAGTCGCGCCCGATAATTCACGACAATCTCACTCAATTTTTGTATCTTTCCAAAGTGTTAATATTCATCCTTAAGAAAATTACCTCCTCACCTGTCCTTGGTCAGTATCGATTTCCTCTAACGCGATACAAGTTTTTTATTTTTAAAACTTCTATTTGAAGCCGCTCGGTGGTTACCGGATCGTCCCCATGAAACTTGATGTAGGGAGGAACTAATCCATAGTCTAAAATGGCTCGTTTAATCCAATTAAGTACATCAAACGCCGAGCCAAATTTGGCGTGGCGAATATCACTTTGCAGATTTAATACATCCACATTGCCTGTTTGCATTAACGCAATCGCTTCTTGCGGTTTACGCGCAGCTTCCCAGCCTATTGGGGCTGCTTGTTGTTCATCAAAGAAAACTTTCATTACAACCTCCTATTTATTCATTCGAGAAATGGTGGAGCCTGTTGGATTCGAACCAACCTTTACCGGCTTAAAAGGCCGGTGCACAGCCACTATGCCAAGACTCCTTAATTCATCATGCCTTTAGGGGTGACCATCCGGACTCGAACCGGAACCACAAGGATCACAACCTTGAACTCTAACCGTTGAGCTATGGCCACGCCTAAAGGCACGAATTTGGCGGAGGACGGTGGAGTCGAACCACAAACACTTTCGCATTCTCATCGGTTAGCAACCGGGACCCGATCCAATCGAGATCATCCTCCTTAAATTGATCTCGGCGGCAGGATTCGAACCTGCGACTTCATGGTTCCAAAACAAGAGCGCTACCAGACTGCGCTACACCGAGAAAATTTTTGGTGGAGCACCTTGGATTTGAACCAAGAAACCTAAGGTGGGGACCGGTTTTACAGACCGGTGCAGTCGAACCGTCACTGCGCGTGCTCCAGAATTATTTTCAAATTGTTAAAGAACGTTTGTCATAAAGACGTTAGTAGCTCAGAACAAAAAGCCTGAGCAATAAAAAACCCGAGGGCTATTGGCCTCTCGGGTTTGACTTACCACGTGAGGCCACTCTGTAACCTCACTTGAATTCAAGTCAGATTACTTAGGAATTTTCTCTGGATCGTTGGAACGATATTGTTCAAATGAACCCAGTTGTACGCTTACCTTTGTGCGCACAGAAATGCATTTCGCATGCAAAGCGTTGTGCCAGTAATAACTGGGACAATGTCGTATAGCGCCAATACGCTTTTTTAGATGTTTGTTCATCATATTCATACTTACTTTTAAACTCTTTCACTCTCGCAAAACTTGAATTTTGATCAAGCAATAAAAAACCCGATGGGCTTAGCCTCACCGGGTTTATCCGAAATCTGCGAGGCATAAAGGCCTCAACGTATGTTAAGACCTAATAAAATTGTTCACCTGAATGCTGTTTACGCACGCTCAACGTTGCCCAACTTATGGGTTGTTGACACTTTCGTATTGGCGCGTAATACATTTTCATATCGTTTAAAAATACTCTTTGATTCAGCTCAGATGATGATGCTCATTGTAACCATGAAAACCATTCTGTCAACACAAATATCAATTATTTCTTTAGTTTTCAATAAGTTACAAAACAATCAAGACGAGCGAAGCTCTCTAACGTCAATTAGATAAAAATGAAATAGAATGCTGGTCTGCCACAACTCATGTGGTACTTATTTCAACCTGCTCGTTATCAAAAACCAATCCTCTTTTACTAATCGTTTATCAATGGGTATAAAAAAAACCGGTAGCTTTTCAGCTACCGGTTTTTTGAGTTCAAGAAACAAAAATGATTTTACCGGGAGCCAAACGCTCCCAGCTTGAAAGCGTTAATTTTTCTGTGAATCCTTCTGCACACTGTATTTATGGTTAGCATTAAGCACCGTAAAAACTGCAGGACATTCGCCCGCTTGTTTGCTAATGTTCCAATTGAAATTTGTCGGCATTAGTGAGATTCACAAAGTTAATTTATGAGCCGATTGTAACTCAGTCTAATGCACATTTAAAACAGTTTCAGTGGAATAGTCGCATGAATAAGTTAAACATCCCTGTCGTTCAAACCGTTTAACTACGCCGCTCTTTCCTGCTTTTCAACTTCTGGCTCCATTCGCATCAAATAATCAAATGCGCCAAGTGCAGCCTTAGAACCTTCGCCCATGGCAATAATAATCTGCTTGAAAGGCACTGTCGTCACATCGCCAGCAGCAAATAATCCTGGTTGCGAAGTTTCACCGCGCGAATCCACAACGATTTCTCCGTGAGAAGACCGCTCAATGGTATCTCCTAAAAATTCGCTGTTAGGGACTAATCCAATTTGTACGAAAACGCCAGCGAGTTCTATATTATGGCTTTGCCCCGTCGTTCGGTCGATATACTGCAATCCGGTCACCTGGCTACCATCACCTAACACTTCGGTGGTTTGCGCTTGCATAATAATGTCGATGTTTTTCATGGAGCGCGCTTTCTTTTGCAGTATGTCATCGGCACGCAATACATCGGAAAACTCTAATACCGTTACATGCTCAACCATATTGGCTAAGTCTATCGCAGCTTCAATGCCGGAATTACCGCCACCAATCACCGCTATTTTCTTTCCTTTAAATAATGGTCCGTCGCAATGAGGGCAGTAAGCTACACCACGTCCTCGATATTTCTGCTCACCAGGTACGTTCATTTCACGCCAACGAGCCCCTGTTGACACGATTACCGATTTGCTTTTCAACTTTGCACCACTTTCGGTTTCTATTTCAAATACTCCATTTTTAGAAATCGTCTTGACTCGCTGTCCATCCATAATATCGACGTTGTACGACTTCACATGTTGCTCAAGATTAGCCACCAATTTTGGGCCTTCGGTGTATTCAACAGAAATAAAGTTTTCAATTCCCACGGTATCGGAGACTTGCCCACCAAACCGATCCGCAATGACGCCCGTATTAAAGCCTTTACGAGCCGCGTAAATCGCCGCAGAGGAACCGGCAGGGCCACCTCCGACTATCAACACATCGAAAATCTCTTTTTTTTGATAATCGTTCCGCTTGTTTTTGCTCAGCACCGGAATCCAGTTTGTTAAGGATTTCTTTAAGTGTGATGCGACCTTGGGCAAACGGTTCACCATTTAAGTAAACGGAAGGTACTGCTTTAATATTTTTTGAATCGACTTCATTTTGAAATAGAGCGCCATCGATCATGGTGTGTTTAATGTTGGGATTAATGATCGCTAACATATTGAGAGCCTGAACAACATCCGGGCAATTCTGACAAGAAAGTGATATATAACTTTCGAAATTAAAAGAACCCGTTAGTTGCTTGGCTTGTTCGATCACTTCTTCATCGAGTCTTAGTGGATGCCCTCCGGAACTCAATAATGCTAACACCAAAGACGTAAACTCATGCCCCAAAGGTATGCCAGAAAATACAACATACGAATCCAGCTGACGGGATATAACTTGCATCGACGGCACTCTTAAATCCATTGATTCAGCCATACTCACACTAACCATTTCAGAAAGATCAGCAATGTCATTGGCCAGTTGGCGCATCTGTTGAGACGATCGACTCTCATCGAGCGTTAATTGCAGTTCGATGCCGTATTTTAGATTCGACAAATAATGCTTCAGTTGTTGTTTTAAATTGGCGTCTAACATAGTCACTCCCGCATGAATCGAATTAAAAATGCCGGCTCCTTAACATTAAATAGAACGGGAGCCGGAAATCGGGTTGATCATCCGTCGATTAGATTTTTCCAACCAAATCTAACGAAGGTGTTAACGTTTCATCACCGGGTTTCCACGCTGCTGGGCAAACTTCACCATCGTGTTCGGCAACGTATTGTGCCGCTTGAATTTTACGGACGAGCTCTTTTGCTGAGCGTCCAATTCCTAAATCGTGCACTTCGCTGATTTTAATTTCGCCTTCTGGGTTCACAACAAAAGTGCCGCGTAATGCCAAACCGTCGTCTTCGATCATCACGCCAAAATTACGCGCCAAGGTACCCGTCGGGTCACCTAACATGGGAAATTGAATTTTATTGATGGTATCGGAGCTGGCATGCCAAGCTTTGTGAGTAAAATGGGTATCGGTTGAAACCGAGTAAACTTCCACCCCCATGTTTTTTAGTTGTTGGTAATGGTCAGCCATATCACCCAGTTCAGTCGGGCAAACAAAAGTAAAGTCTGCGGGGTAGAAAAAGAAAACCGCCCATTTTCCGGCAATCTCTTTTTCCGTAATATCGACAAATTCACCGTTGTGAAAAGCGGTTGACTTAAAAGGTTTTAATTGAGTATTAATCAATGACTGCGTCATGGTTAGCTCCTGTCGTATGGTTGATTTAATTGAACAGTGACCATACTAGAGAAACTGGCGCGTTCTATCTAATAGATTGTTAGAATCACATCATTCGGTTTTTACGAACATAATTTCAGACGACTTAATATTGCCATTTCGGCTTTCCTGAATTATTGTATACAATATACTTTAATATTTTAATTCCCTGCTCATGAAATCGATCCTCTCAACCCTGACAATATCACTTATTAGCTACACCTTGCTGACGGGCTGTAGCACTCCAAATAGCACTAGTTCGCCCCTGTCTCAGATTACTGATACTGCGATGCTTACGAAGATAAAAAACACACCTGACTTTTGGCAACCTAACCTCGCGGTTCATAAGCTGGATTATTTGGATGCTGCAATCGATAAACTGAATCAACAGTTGATAGTGAACCGAACTCAATACTCCAATACCGAGTTATTGCAATTTTTACGAAGCTACAGTTACTACGGTCCGTTAGAGGATCTTACGGATTCACAAGTCGAACGTTTTTCCCAATTCATGGATACGCTTTACCAAACAGCTTTAGTTAACAATGATGCAGAATTAATAGAAGCCTATTCCGTATTATTATTTCGATTTTACTTTCGAGACCCATTTGTTTCTCAACTATCGTATCAACTTGAGCATTTACTACAGCTCTTAACTCACTTTACGACCGCTGCGCCGTCATTGAATAAAATCGAACAAGACTATGCGTTATGGGAAACCATTCGTGCCGTAGGATTACTGGCTCGTTATGCAAAAGACAAAGGCCAAAACCGAGAACATCTCAACCGCATAATGCGCCAACATAAAGAACCACTGGAAACGCAGCTTATTCACTTAATCAAACACACGGAACCGCGTACGGAAAACCTGTGGATTTACGAAAATACGCTGTGGGCACTGGCACGACTGAATGCACTGACCGATACGCCGAATACATTGGATGAAAAAGTGTTTCAATTGATCAGTAAGTTGGATGCATTGAGTGAAGAGAAACGCCAACAACTGTTTTCTTACGCTTATTGGGTGAATGGATTTCGCGGCCGGTCAGAATGCCATGATGCTAAGTTCAATGCACTTTGTGTGGTTCCCCAAATAGAGGAAGCGCTACCCATAACCCACACTTGCTCCGATCGTCTCTTTATTCGTACACAACGACTCACGAAGCAGCAACTCTCGCAGTCCTGCGACAATTTACTCGCTCAAGAAGGTCAATTTCATCAATTGTTGGATACGCAACTGCAACCAGTACATAACGATCATAATCAATCCTTGCAAGTGGTCATTTTTGACCGCTGGAGTGAATACCACAAATATTCGCCCTTTTTGTTTGATATCAATACCAACAATGGAGGAATGTATATTGAAGGCGACCCTGCTGACCCTGACAATCAAGCAAGCTTTTTTTCGTTCCGAGCCAGTTGGTTAGAACCCGACTTTACTGTTTGGAATTTAAATCACGAGTACGTTCATTATCTTGATGGTCGCTATGTGAAATACAGTGGTTTTCAACATTTTCCGGCACAGCTTGTATGGTGGAGTGAAGGCTTAGCAGAATATGTGTCCAAACAAACTCACAACCCTAAAGTGGAAAAGCTAATAAGAAACACTAAACCCGATGAACGCCCGAACTTAAAAACAATCTTCGAAACCGAATACAAAGACAGTCTGGAAAGGATTTACCAATGGAGTTACCTGGCGATACGTTTTTTGGCAGAAAGACACCCGCAAAAACTCATCGTGTTAAAACAAAACCTCTACGGTGATTTTTATAAAGGCTACGCATTACAACTGGAACAAACCGATCAACAGTTAAACGATCACTTTCAACGTTGGTTAAATGAATATCCACTGCCACCCTCTGATGAACAATCGAATACACCGGAAGAGCTTCCGCGACAGCTTGGACGTTACGATTATCCTACGTATTTAACACCACCGCATTTGTAAAATGCCGGACTGCATAAACATATTGTTCCACGATGAATTGAGTTACGAGTTACGAGTTACGAGTTACGAGTTACGAGTTACGAAAAAATGATAAGTTCGATACTTTCACGCTCAAGTGACTCTTTAACCCGCAGCTCGAAATTTGTCACTCGAAACGGATACCTTCATTGGTTACCTTCAATCCAACTCATAACATTTCGCCCCATCATTGCGACTTTTTCGGACTCAGAAATGACTTTTTCATCAACGGCCTGGTCCAGTAATATTCCCGGATAACACCCCTCTACCGTCGCCATTTCACCCAAAGGATAGGGATCATCAACTCCCCAGACAATTTGCCGAGAACCACAACGATTCACCATCAATTGTAATGTGTGGACATCGTGCACTAATGTATCAAAATACACATTTGGCTGTGCCAATGTTTCTTTGGGATGATGCGCACCGGGAAACAAATCGGGCCGGCCCTCAATGCCTTGAACAACTCGACCATAATTGGCTTGCGCCAGCATCGCACCATGAGCAAAACAGGTTCTTACACGTGGATACTTTTGTGCGAGTCCTTTAAAAGTAAACATGAGATAAGTATCGGCCGTTTGCGCCATCATCCAAACCAGGTGATTTCGCCAATACTGGTCTTTCAGGTTTACCATTTTTCCTGCATCATAGGGATGAAGTTCCACAGCCAGATTGAGATCGTTCGCCAATTCCCATAGTGGATTAACCGATTCATCCGCAACTGACAACCACTCACCACTTTCAGCTTGATAGTGTGTGCTTAAACAAAGCAACTTCATGCCCAAATCGTTAACACAGCGCTCCGTTTCTTTTATTGCTTGATTCATGTGGGCCGGTTGCACAACAAATCCGGTTGTAAAACGCTCAGGATGTTGATGCTGTACACTTGCATTAAAATCATTTTGAAAGCGAATGATATCGGCGGTGTCCGGTTCGCTTAAACCATTGCAGTACAGTTGCGACAAACTCAATACGACTTCGTGGTCAATACGATTCTCATCCATCCATTGCAGTTTTTCATCGAGAAAAAAACTCGGATCGGTAATTGGTCGCTTCCAATCACCCTGATGCATAAATTTACGCGCATCATCGACCCAAAAGTATTTTTTATCTTTCATAAAAGCGGGTATCTGTTCTGGCGTGGGCAACAGGTGACCGTGACCGTTTATGCGTTGTTTTATCGATTTCATGGTTGTACCAACATGTATGCAATGTTGCGCCATTATAGGCAGTCTGGTATTGAGTGTCAGC
Source organism: Pleionea sp. WD8-19 (assembly GCF_055326765.1). Taxonomy (NCBI): domain Bacteria; kingdom Pseudomonadati; phylum Pseudomonadota; class Gammaproteobacteria; order Oceanospirillales; family Pleioneaceae; genus Pleionea; species Pleionea sp. WD8-19. Next base: position 110,380 of record NZ_JBUZOU010000007.1, read on the forward strand.
AGCCGTTTATCAATAATTCACAATGTCATATAACTGAAAAGGTGATGACTGTTTGATTGAGTTTATTCATATCGCTCGCTTAATTTAATTAATAAGGTTTACATACTTTATTACAAAATACCAATCGATTGGTATTCGCACTAGGGCCTGTCATTTCGTTAGAAGCGCTTATAATGTTGAGCCTTGTGCGCGTATAAAATCAAAAACAGGATCCTATATGAATCACTTGATCTCATCGTCGTTGGCATTGCTATTGGTTGTCGGGGTATCAATGGCTACAGCTGAAGAAAAAGCCGACGCTACTCTTTTTTCAAATCTCAAGCTTCGTAACATTGGCCCAGGTGTGACCAGCGGTCGCATCGTCGACCTGGCTGTTAATCCGGAAAATCCAGCACAGTATTTCGCAGCCGCAGCATCTGGTGGTTTATGGAAAACGGATAACGCCGGCATCACTTGGCAAACACCCTTTGATAACGAAAGCAGCTACTCGTTAGGAGTCGTGACCCTGGATCCCAATAATACAAATGTGATTTGGGTAGGAACCGGTGAAAATAATTCGCAACGTTCAGTGGCGTATGGTGATGGTGTCTATAAGTCCATTGATGGTGGTAACACGTGGCAAAATATGGGGCTGAAGAATTCCGAACATATTGGCGAAATACTGGTGGATCCTAGAAACTCCAATGTGGTTTACGTTTCGGCTCAAGGCCCATTATGGAGTAAAGGAGGCGACCGAGGCATTTATAAAACCACCAATGGCGGTAAAAACTGGGAACGCATTTTGTTTATCAGTGAACATACGGGGGTCAGTGATATGGCTTTCGATCCACGCGATCCGGATGTGATCTACGCGACCAGTTACCAACGTCGACGCCACGTATGGACCTTGATCAATGGCGGCCCGGAATCGGCCATTTATAAATCGTCGGACGCTGGTAAAAGTTGGCAAAAAATCAATAAAGGTTTGCCTTCTGTTGAATTGGGCCGTATTGGCATCGCAGTCGCTCCCACAATGCCCGATCGCATTTACGCAATAGTGGAAGCCGCAGAAAATAAAAGTGGCTTTTTTCGGTCTGACGATCGCGGTGCCAGCTGGCAAAAGCAAAGCGATTACGTTTCTGGCAGTCCGCAGTACTACCAAGAGCTTGTTGTTGATCCAAACAATGCTGACCGGGTTTATTCTCTTGATACCTATTTAATGGTTTCAGAAAACGGAGGTAAAACGTTTAACCGCGCTGGCGAAGAGCATAAACACGTCGACAATCATGCGTTGTGGATCAACCCCAAAAACAGCAATCATTTGCTGGTAGGTTGTGATGGTGGCATCTACGAAAGTTGGGATCGGGCGAAAAATTGGACCTTCCGTGACAATATGTCACTGACACAATTTTATCGCGTTTCAGTGGATAACGACTTCCCGTTTTACAATGTTTTCGGTGGCACGCAAGACAACGCATCGTTAGGCGCTCCTCATCGCACAACCCATAGCTCAGGTATACGAAATAGCGATTGGATATATACTCAATTTGGCGATGGTTTTAAGACCGTCATCGATCCGAAAAACCCCAATATCATTTACTCACAATACCAGTACGGTGGTTTAGCACGCTACGACAAAAAATCTGGCGAGCGTATGCAAATTCAACCCATTTCACCTGACCCTAAAATCGCGCAACGCTTTAATTGGAATTCACCACTGCTGCTCAGCCCACACAAAAACGAGCGCCTTTACTACGCTTCACAAATGTTGTTTCGTAGCAATGACCGAGGTGAGTCTTGGCAAGCAATTAGTGGCGATCTATCCCGCAATATGGATCGAAATAAATTAAAAGTTATGGATAAAATTTGGAGTGTTGATAGCGTTGCTAAAAACACATCCACCTCATTTTACGGAGCCATTGTTGCACTGGACGAATCCACGCTTTCTGAAGGATTGATATTTACCGGTAGCGATGATGGACTCTTGCACGTGACTGAAAATGGCGGCGACCAATGGCGGCCAATGGATTGGCCGAGCGATGTGCCTGAAATGTCTTATGTCAGTGATTTGCAAGCATCATTGTTCGACAAAAAAACACTATTTGCGACTTTTGACAATCATAAAAAAGGCGATTTCAAACCTTACGTTTTTCGAAGCGATAACCTTGGCGAATCCTGGCGTAACATTAGCGGCGATTTACCGAAACGCGGAACCGTTCATACCATCGCTCAAGACCATGTCGACAAAGATTTGTTATTTGTTGGTACTGAGTTTGGTGTCTTTTTTACTCAAAATGGTGGTAAAAATTGGGTACAATTAAAAAGTGGCATCCCAACTATCGCAATTCGTGACATGGAAATACAACGCCGGGAAAGCGATTTGGTGCTTGCATCTTTCGGCCGCGGTTTTTATATACTCGACGACTACTCTCCGTTACGAGCCGATGCCAAGAAAGTAAAAACACAACCAGCAACTTTATTTCCAATACGCAGAACCTTTCAGTTTATTGAACATGACCCGCTGGGCTTGCCTGGAAAATCCATGCGCGGAGCCGACTTTTACTACGCGGAAAACCCCGAGTATGGTGCAGCCATTCGTTATCATATCCGAGAAGAGTTCAAATCATTGAAAGAGAAGCGCCAACAAGCTGAACAAAAACGGATTAAAGACAATAAAGATGTACATTATCCATCTTGGGAAGCGTTGAAAGAAGAAGATCTGCAAGAGAGTCCTCATTTAATTTTTACCATAAAAGACGACGCAGGAAACCTGGTAAGACGAATAAAAAGCGCGGCTAAAAGCGGCTTTAACGAAATTCATTGGGACTTACGTTACCCCGGTTTTGAGCCCATCGACCCAAAAGGCGATAACGAGTCTGGCCCTTTAGTTATTCCCGGTAAATACCAGGTTAGCCTGTCAAAACTCATCGACGGTGTCGAGCTAGATTACGGCGTAACACAGAGTGTTGAAGTTGTCGCTATCGATAATCGAACCTTCCCAAGTCAAGATCGAGCATCGGATTTAACGTTCGATTTAAAAACGGGTCAACTGTATAAAGCCATTCGAGGTGCGCAAAAATATCTGCTGGAGCTGGAAGAGCGATTGCAATACATGGAAACCGCGATCACTGAAACTCTGCAAGCCGATCAAGGCCTATTAAAATTATCGCACGATCTAAAACGAAAACTCCAAGAAGTAAAACTGGAGCTAAATGGAAACTCAATTGTTTCGCGTCGTAGCGAACCAACGCCCACTTCCATTAGTGGTTATATTAGCTACCTGCAGTGGAGTCGTAGCGAGAATACGGGCCCGGTGACACCCGATCAAAAATTACGATTTCAACGTGCAAGTGATGGCTATGCAAATGTCTACAGTCAACTTGAACACATTACTTCGTCAATTTTAAAGCTGGAGCAACATTTACAACAGCACAACAGTAACTGGTTCCCGGGAATGATACCCGTACGAGGAAAATAAGATCATTGTTTGGCCGTTATTTCACCGTTTTAACTAATCCACTCAAAAGATTAAGCGTTGAAACAATGGTCACGCTAAGTTCTTACGATATTAACTTTTTTACTCACTGAACAATTCTAATTCGAAGGTAATCTAATGACGCTTCCAAAAAGGAGAGCAAAAAAATGATGCTTATAAAATTTATGCTTACTTCACTGATATTCACAGTTTCATTATTAGCAACAAGCAATTTATTCGCTTGCGATTTTGATTGCACTTTGAAGCGCCATCTTGATGCAATTCAAAATAAAGACTTTAAAAGCTTTGAGTCAACCCTTACCCAAAACAGTAAGCTGCCTTTCATTTTGCCGAACGGCAAATACTTCGACGATGCACAAGAATATCGAAACATGTTAAAAGAGTGGTTTTCTACAGAAGGATGGAGCTTCAATTACCAAATTATTCAACAGGAAAAATCGGACACCCTAGGACACGCATTATTGTTGGTTAATTATCGTGAAAAAGAGCGTAATGGTAAACCTTATCAGCTCGATCACTATTTAAGCCTGCTTTTTAAAAAAGAATCGCATGGTTGGGCGCTGATTCATGATCAAAATACTAAAACTGAGATTGAAACGAAAAATCAATAATTAATACAGAGCCATCCAATTTTAATATGTTCCAGTGAGTGTTCGATAGTTTATCGACAAACCTCACCGCGCACATCGTCAACCGAAGCCTTACAATGCCGTTGGGGCAGCAGTGTTAACTGTTGTTGGTAATCACGACACAGTTGTGAGGCTGCTTTAGGTTCCTGCAGTATTTGCTTTTCCAATTCAAACAACTTTCCCACCAACCAACGACACTGCGTGGTGACTTCACGGCTAATTAATTGAACACTTACATCATCTCGATAAGTCGAAAGCACTTTAGCTTCTGGCTGTGTTTTATCGCTCTTACTGCCTGATGCCTCCGGTGGCCGCTCGGAATAATTGCTCAGCTCTGGTGAACCTTGAAATTGGACAAAAGGCGTGCCTTTTTGTGGCGGTTTTTCAGTAATTTGCAATTGCCCGTTACCGTCGGTCCATTGGTAATACGTTTGTAAAGCCGGTTTTGAACCGAATTGTTCACTAAGACTTGATAAATCCAACAATTCCCATTTATGGAGCAAAAATCCGGCACTAATGACTAATATTAAAACCACCAATATCTTTAAAATTGTATGAAAAAATTTTATCATAAGCAGACCCCATAAATTCTCTCATTGAGATATTACATTAATGCTCGATTCTATTACTCTGAATGCAGCCTGATTTGCTCTAGACACGTAACACACTCACACCGACACCTTAGCTTATGAAAAACGACGTCGACAAACTGTTAATGACTCATCAAAAATTGATTCAGTCCGACTTTAAAAAAGTATCCTCCCATGTGCAACGTGAAGCAGATGGTTGGTATATTAATACGTTAATGCTCGAAGGTTACAACGTGCCTTTTAAATACAAACGGCAAAAACGCTATAAGAACTTGCAAGGCCAACGCGTCAACCTTACCTACTATCCCGATACCGAAACCGTTGCTGGCTTTGATATGGAAATCATGCGTGTTGTTCGTCTAAAGATATCCTAAAGGCACTCAAAAGCACTTAATTTCATTGGTAAACTGCAATAAATCACGCCATACTAACTTTTAATTCGAACCGTAACACTTCGGGAAAGAAGCCAAACCATTAGAGCTTATCCGCTTATGGGGTTTGGTTTGCAGTCTTCTTACATGATCAAACGAGGGTCGCATGGAGCACCACGAAGAGGAAGACAAGGGTTTTCACAACCATCATATCGATCAAAACCTGTACCGGGGTTTTCAGCTCAATCAACACCTGGTATTTCCCTCAGAAGGCGTCGTACTCAGAAACGAGCAAACATTTCATCTAGCACCCAAAGCCATGGAAGTGCTTCTCTTTCTAACACAACACTACAATCGTATTGTATCCAGTGAACAATTGCTGGAATTTGCTTGGGGTGATGAAAATGCCAGCCGTGGGGCATTAACTCACACAATTTCTGAAATTCGTCATGCCTTAAATGATCGCACAGAATGTCCTGAATTTATCCAAACCTTTCCTAAAAAAGGGTATCGACTGATCACCAAACCCATGTTAATCGAAAGTGATGAAGACTCCATTCCATCGAACTTTACATCTGTTTCACAACAAAGTGAATTACTGACCAACAATGTCGCACAACCTTCGACTTCTCAAACTTTATTGAAGAAGTCTCGTCTATTCATTATCAGTATTATTTTTATACTTTCTCTTTGGGTGTCTATTCAATTCTTATTTCCAGCTTTTCATTTATCTTCTCAGTTCCAACAGCGAACCACACTGATATTATGCGCATCATTTGCCATTTTTATGTTATTAAATGGGTTGCAAGAACGGCGCGTTAAACGAAAACTGTTAGCCGATGTTGAAGCCCCAATACTAAATCGAAAGCTCGAACGACAATTTCGACTCGATTTACTTTGGATTGTATTGTTAACCACAACTCTAGGATTTTTTTCTTACCAGTGGCTGCAAACACCATCAAAGGTTTCTACACAAACCAATACACTTCCTGAAAATTTAACTCAAAAAGTAGAGATCACTACCGATAATAAAGCACTAATATTACTCCCATTACAAATTGAAAACCCTTCCTTCGTACCTCGTTACTTTGTTAATACATTAATTAACGAATTACGCTCACTGATCAACAATCATTCCAGTTTTCATGTCCTGTCATTACCCGATGAACTTACAGTCGCCAATCAATTTGATCGCATTACTCAAAAAACAGGCGCTCGGTATTTACTGAATACTCGTATCGTGGGTAGTGAAAACACGCTACGTATCATTGTCGCATTATTTGATAGTAGCTCGAAAACGGATGTATGGCATCAGTCGTTTCAGTACTCCGATGAAGGATTATTCAATCTTCATTCACAACTCCAAAATAAATTGATCAGCTCTTTAAGAATGTTATCTTCCGATGCAATCGAAATTCCTGGCAAAATAATCGATACTAAGAGTGTGGATGCTTATGAACACTACATTCAGGGTAAAAATATACTTCTGCAAGCCAATAACGATAAAGAGCTGAACTTAGCAGAGCAATATTTTTTACAAGCACTCACCTTTGATCCTGACTTTGTATCCGCAACGTCCGCTTTGTGCACAACCTATCTAGAAAAGTACGATCGCAATAAAGCCGTTAACGAGTACCAAATGGCAACGAGTGTTTGCCAATTATTATTGCAATACAAAACGCTAACACCAGAGTCATTCACAACGCTTGGTTCGTTGTATCGATTTGGTGGCGAATACCATAAATCTTTAAACTATTATCAAAAAGCCTTAGCACAAAAAAATGATTACTTACCTGCAATTACAGGCTTAGCAAAACTCTATATCAGCATGAATCAGAGCAACCTTGCCGAAAGCTTACTCAGTCAAGCCATCAAATTGGAACCGGGATACTGGCGCAACCATCAGGAGTTTGGCGACTTTTTATTTAATAGCGGTCAATACCGTGCAGCGCAAGATCACTATAAACGTGTCATTTTTTTAAAACAGGATCATGAAGAAGCCTTTAATCGACTCGGTGCAGCATTTTATTTGGATAATCAATTCGAACTGGCAGCAGAGGCTTGGCAGCAATCCACACGACTATCACCGAGTGCCAGTAATCACTCCAACCTAGGCACTGCGTTTTTCTTTGCGCACAAGTTTGATAAAGCAGTGTTTCACTATCGACAAGCGGTGAATTTAGAGCCACAAGATCCAGTACTCTGGGGCAACTTGGGTGACGCAAGAAAGTATTCCGGTAATCAAGCACTGGCTTTGCAAGCTTATGATATCGCTATGAACTTGGCGGAAAAAAACCTAGCGGTTAATCCTAATGACCGTAACCTACAGTCTATGCACTTACGCTATCAATCGGAAATGGGATTGTGTCATACGATGACCGATGCCATCATTGAGCTGACCGAAAACGCGATACAAGATCCTTATCTTTATTACGATGTTGCGATCGCGGCGTTAAATTGTGGTGCCATCGAACTCGCGCAGAAAATGGTAGAACAAACTTTGGATAAAGGATACTCCTTACAACTGCTTAAGCGAGATATACAATTTGAAAAAATCGCACCCTTCATACAACAACTCGAACAAACAAGGAGCTGAATATGCGTACTCTGATGATACTACTAATTTCATTATTAATTTTTTCATGTAACAAGGGAAAAAACGAAATCAATCCAGAAAATTTTAAAGATCAAACCGTCACCCTCAAAATCACTGGAGAATGTAAAGCCATTCCCATCGCCGATCCAGATGATAACTGCGAAACCGCTAATGGCGGTCGTCAAGACTGTGATGATAAAGGATCGTGTGTTTGTTCTACCTCTGGTAAGCAGATTGCCTGGAAATCCACCGATACCAACAGCAAAATTAAAATTACCTTTCGAAAAGAAAATCCGTTTAATAAAGAGTGTGAAATAGACCGTTTTAAAAATGAGATCTCGTGCAAAGTAAGGGAGCGTGCAGAGAAAAAAGACTATATTTACGATATATTTCTGGAGCAAAATGGCAAAGCATGTCCGGATCCTATTGATCCGCGTATCGTAATAAAGTGATTTATAGGGTGATTTAAAACCTATCGCCTCTTAATTTTTGCATTAAGATACCCGGGAATTCTAGCCCGGGGCTTTCATTCAAAAAGTGACCATTAAATAATCTTCTGAATGCGATCAAATGGCATTTGTATTCCTCGCTGTTTTACATCGCGATAGATACGAACGGCTCTCATGGTTTTGTCTTTACTGTCGAAAGGTCCGAAAGGATCACCATTCTCATCCTCAAAATACCATTGCCCGGCCATCTTAAATACTCGGGAGGAACGGTAAAATAAATTATATTGCCTCTCTTGAGGCCTAGTTTCCACTAGCTTCATCATTACCAACCCTTTTAATTCCACCAACTAATACCTAGTAGACGATATAGATGTGAAGATCGAGTGACAGTTGCTTGAGAATTGCGATAAAAATCGATTTATCTCAGATGGAACTCCGAATTTGTGAACTAAGCCACTCTTTGACAAGCAATTTATTTACCGGCCAGCTTTAATGAGAACTGGCCCGATAAGAGAAAAAAAGAAAGGTTTGGTTGTGCTGCAGCAATCGAAAAAACGGTCTTTAATTTCCTGAGGCAATAAAAAGATGAAGTTCTAAGTTCTAAGTTCTAAGTTCTAAGTTCTAAGTTCTAAGTTCTAAGTTCTAAGTTCTAAGTTCTAAGTTCTAAGTTCTAAGTTCTAAGTTCTAAAAAATGTGTTTCGAGAATATCGGCACATCAATCATATTTTTTATACTCATTACTTAGCGCTTAAAACCTCACTCTTCATCTTGTAACCAATATTCTGTTTCTGCATGATCTTTAGAAAGATCATGATCCGATGGTAAAGGTTGCCCAGTGTAGGCATGTAAAAACGCTTCACAGAGTAATTCGCTGTTGGTTGCGTGTCGCAAGTTATTCACTTGGCGACGCGTCCGCTCATCGGTCAATATTTTAAGTACTTTTAACGGAATGGAAACCGTAATTTTCTTAACTTCTTGGCTTTTCTTGCCATGTTCAGCGTAAGGGCAGATCCCCTCGCCTTTGCGTTCTGCCATTGGACACCTCGAAACGGAAAAAGACGTTGCGATCTTACCCGGCTGGTCTTATCTGTCAATCAGAGCGTGTTTATCTTTGATTTATCGTTACTGCTGAAAGCTATTTTTGCGCAACGAAGCGAATAATTAAAAGTTATTCTCGGCTTTGCCTCCTGAGCCGCTCTTCCTCCTGCATCCATGCCGTCGTATTAACGAAACCGACTACGCAGTTGGGAAAGTAGCTCTAGCCCTTCAGGTTATGGCCAAAATTTCTCCACGCGTAAATGCGCGGATGCAGGTTACGGACGAGAGCTGAACGCGGAAGCTTTGTTCGTCGATGTCTTGGAATGACCAAGCCATACTCCTCACATCGAGATGCCGCATCATTTAATTGATGAATTTTTAGTCACAACAATGACAATCAATGAGCGATAAACGTATTCAACATGCTCATTTATTCTAAGTATAGACTTCTACACATCTTGACATCTAAATTAGTCAAATCTATATTTAGCCATCCAAACGTCTAGAAGTATATTTAAAATGACTTCGATTACCGCTCAATCCAATTCCACCAAGCTTCTCATTACGCGGGAAGTTGCTGCATTGCCTCAGCATTGGCCTCTGTTTCATGGAGGCAAAATCAGTAAAGGGCAGCTGGGTTACACTTTTTATGGTGACGCTAGATTGCCCTGCATTTTGGTACTGGGCGGTATTTCAGCAGGACGCGATGTTGCGCACTGCACCAAGGAATACGCCGCTGGATGGTGGTCATGTCAGGTAGGAGAAAGTAAAGCCATCGATTTAAATCGCTTTAGCGTACTCGGTATCGATTACCTAGGTGGTAACGGAAGTTCCGCGACTGCGGATCAACATGCCGATCCACGGGCTACCGCCATCGACAGCCGCGATCAGGCGCGCGTTATTGCTTGGTTAGCCGAGCAGCTGCAATTAACGCAATTTGCTGCAGCTATTGGCAGCTCCTACGGTGGCATGGTTGTTCTGGCGTTAGCCGAAGAGTTTCCAGAGTTAATAGATAAAGCACTGGTTCTTAGTTGCGCCGCCCGTAGCAGCGTACAAAGCACCGCAATTCGAAATCTGCAACGTCAGATTGTTTCACTGGCACAAACACCGGAACAAACGGAAAACGCGCTGACACTGGCACGCGCACTGGCCATGGTTACTTACCGGTCACCACAAGAACTGGAACAACGATTCGCAGATCGACCACAAATTACCGAGCAAGGTTTTCAAGCACCGGTTACGCATTATTTAAATGCCAGAGGTAAGGCTTTTGCCAACGCATTTAACGTCGAAGCGTTTTGTTGTTTGTCACAATCCATCGATCTACATGCCATTCAACCACAAAAAATTAACACGCCTTTAACGTGTGTCGCTGTTGAAGAAGATCAACTGATCCCCATGGCTTTAATCCAACAATTGGCCGAAGCGTCCAATGCACATTTCATCAAAATAAATTCCATTTATGGTCACGATGCGTTCCTAAAAGAAGCACACACTGTGACTTGGATTATTCAACGATTTTTAAAAAATTAAGCGAGAACACTCATGACTTTTACCAATCAGTCCTCTTCCGCTGCAACGATTGCGGTTAAAGCCGGTATTGAATCCGACAGCGCTTACGGCGCAGTAACGCCTGCTCTTTACCTGTCGAGTAATTACACATTTAAAAACTTTGCCGAACCCAGACAATACGACTATTCTCGCTCGGGTAATCCAACGCGCGATTTACTGACCGATGCAATTACCGAACTGGAAGGCGGTGCTGGAGGCGTTATCACATCAACCGGCATGTCTGCCATTTTATTAATCACTCAGTTACTCAACGCCAACGATTTAGTCATCGCACCGCATGATTGTTACGGCGGAAGTTACCGCCTGTTTCGCAGTCTCGCAGATAAGGGTCATTTTCGTATTTTATTTGTCGATCAAAACGATCCCATCGCGTTAAATAACGCTTTTACTCACAATCCCAAACTCTTGTGGATCGAAACGCCAAGCAATCCTTTACTGCGTATCGTTGATATTGAAAAACTCTCCAACCTAGCGCATCAACACCAGTGTTTGGTTGCTGTTGATAATACTTTTTTAACACCAGCCTACCAAAAACCCTTTGAATTGGGTGCCGATCTTGTTGTGCACTCAACCACCAAATACATTAATGGTCATTCCGATGTAGTGGGAGGTGCTGCCATTGCAAAAACCAGCGAGTTAGCTGAACAACTGAAGTGGTGGGCGAATTGCATTGGCATTACAGCCAGTCCTTTCGATAGTTTTCTAACATTGCGTGGGCTTAGAACGTTGAACGCTCGACTGAAACAACACGAATTGAATACTCAGGCCATATTGACGTATTTACAAAATCACGAACAAGTCGAAACGATTTATCATCCTTCACTGGAACATCATCCGGGCCACTTGGTCGCCAAAAAACAGCAAAAAGGTTTTGGAATCATGCTCAGTTTTGAACTAAAAGGCGATGTACAAGAAGTGCGTGCTTTCGTATCCAGTTTAAAGCAGTTTTCTTTAGCGGAATCTCTTGGGGGTGTTGAATCCTTAATATGCCATCCGGCCACAATGACTCACGCCGCGATGGATGAAGTCGCTCGCGAAACCGCAGGCATAAAAAATAACTTGTTACGAGTTTCGGTTGGTATTGAAGACTATAAAGACTTGATTGCCGACTTACAACAAGCTTTTTTTAACGCAGCACAGTGTCGATTAAAACGAAAGGTGGTGTGACATGTCTCCTGGACTGCCTCAGAAAAATGAAACCGGCTTTAAGCAACTGGCATTACCACAACAAATTTTCAAGTTTGGTGGCAGCTCGTTAGCCAATGCAAAATGTTATAAAAAAGTCGCTCGTATCATCATTAAAAATTTACAAGCAAACGATTTAGTCGTGGTATCTGCATCTGGGCAAAGCACCGACTGGTTGAGCGCCATTGCCAATGCTCATCCACAAGCGAATGCTTTTCTACAAAAACTTCGTTATCACCATCAAGCCATTATTCATGAGTGTTTACCTCAAAAGTATCAGCCCCCTTTACTCGCTCAACTGGAAAAAAATTGCGAATGGTTGCAGCAACTGTTACTTCTCAACCAACAACAATCGTTTATCAATGAAATCATCGCCTTAGGTGAACTTTGGTCGGCACAAATTTTGTGCGCTTTGTTGGAAAATCAAAATATAGAGGCCAGCTGGCTGGATGCTCGCCAATTTTTAAAATTACAGTGGCAAAATCAAGGATGGCAACCCGACTTCGAAGTCTCAAAAATCTATTTATACGAATTGTTAAAATCAAGGCAAGGTCGTATATCAATCGTTACTGGGTTTATCGCCAGCAATTGCGATAATCAAACACTCACTCTGGGTCGTAATGGCAGTGATTACACCGCTACATTATTGGCGCAAATGACACATTCAAAACAGGTGTGTTTGTGGACCGATGTCGCGGGTATTTACAACTTCGATCCCAATCTTTCCGATAACGCGTCTCCATTGCTTCAACTCAACCAGAACTTGTTACAAGAAATGAGTTACTTGGGTTCGCCAGTCGTCCATGCAAAAACTTTGCGCCCATTACAAAATACACAAAGCCAACTGAGCATACGTTCAACCTTTACACCGGAGTTAAAAGGCACCCGTATATGTCACATTAATAGCTTTAATCCTCAATCGATAATTACGCACAAAAATCAATTAGCGACTATAAAAATTACCGGAAGTTCAGAAATCGCTTGCCAAAGACTGATTAAGAAACTACAAACGCACGCTAACGATGTCACCAATGAATTTTGTATTACGCTGAAAATAGGCGCAAATCACTTTTTACTTCTAGTCGATCAGACAAGACTGCCTTACTGGCAAGCGCAACTGAATGAAATAGCCAGCCAACGATCGTATATCATCGATATTGCTAAACCTCAAAGCTGCGCACTTCTTGCATTGGTTAGTGAAAATTGTGAATCCCTGCCGTATCATCAGGAGTTTTTCAAAAACTTTATTGAAAAGTCGCAGCCTTTAACGCAATTAATAAGACATAATAACGCCTATCTGTGTCTATTTACTAAAAGCAATATTGATGACATCGCCATCGACTGCTTTAACCAATGGCAACAATTCCAAAATAAACGAGCATTATTTTTACTCGGCACAGGGAATGTCGGCAGTACCTGGCTTAATCAATGGGGCCTGCGTAACGAAGTGAATACAGAGGTGGTGCTTACCGCAAATTCGAAGCAACTTTCGTTGCTTTCAGACTCAAAGTGTTTTGAGCAATACGAAAATAAATGCGAGCTTATTAAAAACATCGTTCAACAAGCGCCGTTTCAACACAAGCTGATCATCGACGCTACCGCCAGCGAAAGTATTGCTGCGAGTTACGCTTTTTTCCTTAAAAACGGTATCCATATTGTCAGCGCGAATAAAATTTGCTCATCGGCTGATCATAATGCGTTCCAACAGCTAATTGATTTAACGAAGACGCAAGGAGCTTTGTGGAAACAAAACGCTACAATTGGTGCCGGACTACCCATTAATTTCACGTTAAACGATCTGGTTTCTTGTGGTGATAAAATTCAAAGTATACGAGGAGTTTTTTCCGGTACTCTGTCGTGGCTATTGCAACAGTATGATGGCCAACAACCTCTATCTGAATTAATTCGGCAGGCACAACAAGAAGGTTATAGTGAACCGGATCCAAGAATCGACCTGTCCGGCGAGGATGTGGCTCGAAAGCTGGTTATCGCTGCTCGACTGGCAAACTTTAATTTAAATAAACAGGAAATTTCTCGGGAACCACTTATCGATACAGATTTTTTATTTGGCAACGAACACGATTTCTGGTCTTGCGCCAAGCAATTTGATGACATCTTCCATCAACGATGGCTGTCAGCCAAAGACAACAATCAATCGCTGGTTTACGAAGCCTGCTTTTCTGTTGATAAAGGTGCTCATTGTGGTTTAAAAGCCGTTGATAGAAACGATCCGCTAGCGCAAATTTCACCTTGCGATAATGTATTTGTCATATCCAGCCAATGGTACTGTAACAATCCATTGATTATACGGGGTCCGGGTGCCGGGCGCGAAGTGACAGCGGCAGCAATTCAATCCGATATTAATCAGGTACTCGAGTATACATCCCATTAAAAAACCACTTCTTACTCAGAGTAAGCCGATCATGGAGGATCGAGTGGCGGGAATCTAAGGCTGTCACTATTATTAAATAACCACCAACCATAAGGCAGTGGCTCCGAGTGCAGCGCTTGCAAAAACTGACCGAATTGCTAACGATTCGCATGCTCCTGATTCTGTCTGGAGCAATCGTCCTATTTGTTACGCTCACAAGCTTACTGTATCAAAGAGAAAAACAAAAAGCCTACAATTATTATTACGATCGTGTCGAAAACACCTCCGCTTTACTCAACAAAGAGCTGGAGGAGACACTGCAACAACACGAACGAGATTTAAAATTTCTTGCCTCTGTGCCACCCATTCAAGGGATTATTCGAGCAACGCAAAGTCAAGGCTTCGACAACCAAGAAAACAGTACAAAAGAATTGTGGGTTCATCGACTGCAAGAAATTTATCAACAATATTTATCCTTACACCCAACTACGGCACAAGTAAAGTACATCGGCATAGCGAATAACGGAAAAGAACTGGTTCGAGTGAACAATGAAAATGGGAGTGTCGTGATAACTCCGGAAAAACAATTACAAAACAAAGCGTATACCGAATACTTTCGAGCGACGCTTCAATTGACAAAAAGCGACGTTTATATTTCCAGTATTAATCTCAATCGTGAATTCGGAAAGTTGCAATACCCTTTAGTTCCTACGCTTATATTATCTACTCCTGTATTTGATTCAAACAACCATATTTTCGGTATGACAGTAATAAATATTAATGTCACCTCATTGTTTGAACGATTAAATAAAATACTTCCTAAAGAATTAACGCTGTACATTTTAAATGAACATAATGACTTTCTTTATCACCACCAACAAGATAAAACCTTTGGTTTTGAGTTCAATCGTACTTTTAAGTGGCAAGATGAGTTTAAGCCTATCCCACACGATTTCAAGTTTCCTTCTAATTTAAATTTATTACGTTCTGAAAAAGAGATTTTGTTGTCTCAAAGTCGTTTGGTTTCCCTAAGCAACTCAGCAATTCGATTAAATCTACAGTTAGTTTATCCGGAGTCACCCGTCAGGAAACGCGCAATGCAACTAACATCGCGTACTGTACTATCCGTATTAGCGGGTATGTTTATTATTCTTGGATTCACTTTAATGTACTGGCGAAATCAAAAGCAAAAGCAAAAAGCCAGTGACGAACATTTACGACTTGCATCAATGGTAAATAGTTCACAAGACGCAATCATAGGCATCACGCCAGGAGGATTGGTCACCGATTGGAACCCCGCATGTGAAAATTTATTTCGATACAGCGCTGAGGAAGCAAAAGGACATTATCTAACGGAATTGATCATACCGGCTCAACTGATTGATAGTTTTCAACGACACTTGGAAAGTTTAGTTCGTGGACAGAGTATTCCTTGCTTTAATACCCAGTTAAAAAATAAACACCAACAACAACTTCAGGTTTCTATATCTGCTGCCCCAATTTTGAATAGCCGTAAAGAAGTGGTTGCCATAACCGAAACTATCCGGGACATCAGCACGCAAATCGCGGCAGAAAATAAAATTCGCGAGATGAATGAAACGCTAGAACGCCAAGTTCAACAACGAACCGACGAAATCCGTCGTTATCATGTTCTTCAACAAGCCATATTAAATCACGCAGGCAGTGCCATTATCGCCACTCAAACCGATGGCTTGATTACACTGTTTAATCCAACCGCGGAAAAAATGTTGGGATATAGTTCCGATGAATTAGTGGATAAACACACCCCAGCTCTTTTTCATGATCAAAGTGAAATTGTGGAACGCGCCAATGAATTCAGTAAAGAACTGCAACGCGAAGTACAGCCGGGTTTCGAAGTATTTGTCATAAAATCGCAATTGAATTTAAAAAATGCGCACGAGTGGAGCTACATAAAAAAAGATGGCACTCGCATACCGGTGTTTTTGTCAGTATCCGCATTAAAAGGCGATAATGATGAAATTAACGGTTATCTCGGAATTGCGACTGACATCACACAACAAGTACAAGATCGTCGCAATCTCGAGTCGATGCACGATCATTTATTAAAGGCCGCTGAAGTCGCCGAGCTTGGGATATGGCGTTGGGATTTTTCTCAGAACACCCTCGACTGGAACAGTAAAATGTATCAACTGTACCAACTGAATGAGAACAATCATAAAGCACACTTAAGTATAGATTATTGGCTATCTTTGATACATCCCGACGATGAAGGCGAAGTTCGCCGTAAACTTCAACGCGCCTTAGCGGGAGAATCCAGTTTTGAGTCGGAGTTTCGAGTTGAAAATAAAGACGGGCAGATCAGAACACTGGTTGCCGCTGCCGTTGTTGAATACAACCAGAACGGTGATCCCGTCATGTTTCTGGGCATTAACCGTGATCTAACTGAGCAAAAGAACTATGAAGAAGGGCTAAAAATTGCAAAGCAAGCTGCCGAGCGTGCTAATCGAGCAAAATCAAATTTCGTTGCCAATATGAGCCATGAACTTCGCACACCCATGAATGCTATTACCGGAATGTTACAGCTCTTAAAGCAAACGCCTCTCAATCGCACTCAAGTGGATTATGTCAATAAATCGGAATCCGCTTCACGAGCTTTGCTCAATGTGATCAACGACATTCTGGATTACTCAAAAATAGAAGCAGGACAGTTCAAACTGGATCCTCAAAATGTTCATCTCGATCAAATTCTTAATGACGTTGCCACAATCGCTTCAAATAATCTCATAGATAAGAATCTGGAGGTGATTTTTGAAATTGATCCCGACTTGCCGGACATTGTAGAACTCGACGGTTTACGTTTGCAACAAGTACTCATTAACCTTATGAGTAACGCCATTAAATTTACTGAACAAGGCCAAATAGTACTTTCATGCAAATGGACCAAACGCTTTAATCATAAAGTGATGCTTGAATTTAGTATTCAAGACACCGGTATTGGTATTGAACCCTCGAAATTGAGCGATATTTTTAAAGGTTTTACTCAAGCAGAAACATCGACTTCACGTCGTTATGGAGGAACAGGATTAGGTTTAACGATCAGTCAACGATTAACAGAACTACTGGGTGGCGAACTCAATGTCGAAAGTGAGCCAGGTAAAGGCAGTCGGTTCTATTTTGAAATACCCGTAACCGTAATCAAGCAACACACTTCTCAAACACCTATCGAATGGAAAAATATTCGTTTATTAGTGATTGATGACAATCGTAGTACTTTAAATGCCATATCTAAAGTTGCAGAATCGTTAGGTTGGCAGGCCGAAAAGTTTGCTTCAGGACAACAAGCGATCGAACATTTAACAACAAATAAAGGGAGAAGCCACTACGATCTTATGCTCGTCGATTGGAATATGCCGCAACTCAACGGGGTTGAAACCATTCAGGCAATTCACCAAATGCCTCATTACAAACAACTACCCAGCATTCTGATGGCTGCGGCAAGCGATCAAAATCAATTACACGAGCATTCAAAAAATCACCCACTATGCACTCATTTATTAATGAAACCTGTCACCACTACTTCATTACTCGACGCATGTATTGACTTACTCGACAATCAGCCGAGCCAACCCAAATTTTCATCTTCACAAAAAAATCGATTACAAGATCTCAAAATTTTACTGGTAGAAGACAACTTAACCAATCAAATCGTTGCCAAAAAGCTATTGCAAAACGAAGCAGCTGAAGTACATATTGCAAATAATGGATCAGAAGCGGTAAACACTCTCAAGAAAGATCCGACCAAGTTCGATGTGATTTTAATGGATATACAAATGCCGGAAATGGATGGTTACCAAGCAACCGAAATTATCCGCAACGAAATGCGTATTAAAATACCCATCATCGCAATGACTGCCAACGCAATGGCACCGGATAGAGAAGCCTCACTTGCTGCGGGTATGAATGAACACCTTGGAAAACCCTTTAATATTGACACACTGGTAGAAATGGTCAGAAAGTATGTCAAGTATTTACCACATCAGAATGAAGAAACTCAATCCGCTTCATAATTATTTTTAGAGTACTAAACACTGAAAGCATTGCTCTATATCATGAGTCTACTTTTTCATTCGCGTCATCAATTTTAAACGCAGCTTTTCCAGATGAAAGATCGTCATCCTCTTCACCATCATCAATAGCTTCCAACTCGAGCGTTAAGCCAGACGAAGTGGTTACCGAGCTCGGCTCTTTTTTGGGGGCATCCGTTTTCTCAGAATCAACCTCCACTTGCTCTGCGTTTATTTCCTCCATAGGTGCATCATTTTCGGACTTACCAGCAAGTTTGATCATAAGTCGCAAGTTATTGGGTGAGTCTGCATTTTTTAACGCCTCTTCAAGGCTAATGCGCTCTTCTTCCCACAGCCTATAAAGCGCACGATCGAATGTTTGCATCCCGAGATTAAGCGACTTCTCCATAATTTCTTTAATTTCGTGGACTTCTCCTCGTTTAATGAGTTCCTGCACGGTCGGTGACCCTAATAAAATTTCGATCGCAGCACACCGTTTTCCATCAACCGTTGGTACCAAACGTTGTGAGACAAATGCTTTAATGTTTAATGAAAGGTCATTCAGCAATTGATTACGTCTTTCTTCAGGGAAAAAATTGATAATACGGTCTAACGCCTGATTCGCATTGTTGGCATGGAGCGTAGAAATAGCTAGGTGTCCCGTTTCTGCGAAAGCTAATGCATGTTCCATGGTTTCTCGATCCCGGATCTCACCAATCAAAATCACATCAGGTGCTTGACGTAAAGTATTTTTCAGCGCTTCATGAAAGCTCAATGTATCAACACCCACTTCCCGTTGATTAACAATACAACGCTTATGTCGGTGCACAAACTCAACGGGATCTTCAATGGTGATAATGTGTCCACCTTCTTTAGCGTTACTGTTTCGATAATCAATTAATGCCGCAAGTGACGTCGATTTACCCGATCCAGTACCACCAACAAACAGAATTAATCCGCGCTTTTCCATAATGACTTTGGTTAGAACTTCGGGTAATCCCAGGTTTTTATAATTTGGAATTTCTGTTTTAATATTTCGGATAACCATAGCAACGTCATTTCGTTGCTTAAAAATATTAACCCGAAATCGTCCCACTCCTTTTTCAGAAATCGCAAGGTTCATTTCCAGTAACCGATCAAACTCCTCTTGCTGATCATCACTCATGATTTGATTTGCAATTTCGCTGATTCGCGCTTGAGTCAGTGGGTCGCGCTCCAATGGCTTTAATATGCCCTGAAATTTACCACATGCCGGAGCCCCGGTACTGAAATATAAGTCGGAGCCGTCTTTACCAGCCAAAATTTTGAGATAGTCGGTCAGTTCCATGCTGCCTCACCAAATAAAAGGGTCATGGCTAAAAGCTTAGAACAGGCTGGTTGATTGGCAAGTCGAAGCGAGTTGCGAGTTGCGAGTTGCGAGAAAACTATGAAATCCATTTCCTCCTATCAAGTTAAACTCGTTGGCTTTTACTCGAAACTCGTAACTCGAGACTCGTTACTGAATATTATTTCTTCTCTATATAAACATTACCAGCACTGGTTTGCAGCTCCAGTTCGGGACCGCCACCGTTGATAGGGCCTTTCAACTTATACTTTGCAGACTTTTCGCCGTTAACCGCAAAGTCACTGCGGATTTTGTGGCCACGAGCGTATAAGTTGACTGCAATATCTTCCGCTAACGTCGCAGTAATGCTGCCACCGCTGGTCGATATTTCCGAGTCTCCTTTAGGCTGTTTGGTCATTGTGATATCAACACTGCCACCAGAGGTTTTGGCACGTACCTTCCCCCCCGCTTCTTCAATGCGGATACTGCCGCCCGAGGTTGCTACATCGGTTTCACCCGAAATAATGCCAAGGCTGATACTACCACCGGAAGTCCGACCCGAAACATCACCATCAATGTCACCCAATCTCAGCGAGCCCCCACTGGTGCGTACTTTAACATTACCTTTTGCACCATCTACTGTAATGGAGCCACCCGAAGTATGACCATCGATGTTACCCACAATGTTGCTAAACGAGAGGCTCCCACCCGAAGTGTTCACATCAACATAGCCTTGCAAATCTTTCACTCGAATCGAACCACCGGAAGTGCGCATATCGAGATTAAAGTTTTCCGGAACTCTAATCTCAAAATGCACCCGGCGAGAGCCCCAGCCCCAGTGACCGTTGTTCTTTTTACCTTCAATGGTCAGTTTGTTTTTACCAACCGCAAATTCGACATCAAACTCACCTTTATCCAAACCATCAATTTCGACGGTAACATTAACTTTTGGCTGTTTATGCGTATCTACATCGATCGATCCCAGATCGGTGTCCAGTTTCAACACACCACCCGGCTCAAGATCAAAGGACTTTTCAATCGTCTGATCGGCCCTAACCTGCAGCGAGACAGCACTGACCATCAATAAACCTAAAACGGACAACCAACATTTTGTTTTGTGTTTCACAGAATAAACTCCTTGAGTTGAGATTTGTCTGTTAGGACGTTAACTTCTTGTAAATGGTTTAATTCTTATCTGATCGATACAAACGCTGGCAAATCAAAAAAGCCACCACCATGTAAACCAACAGTGAAGTCATAATTTGATCAACCGAATATTTCATATCGATCATCACACCTAAAACCACCGGGGCGATCGCCGTAGATAACACCATCAATGCACTGACCAGAGCACGGATACTACCAAGATGTCGTGTGCCGTACACTTCTGGCCACAAAGCGCCCACCGTCGGCCCACTGGCACCAACCGACCACCCCGCCAATAGCATAAATGCCGTCCAGCCCCAAATAGAAGCAATCTGCAAACAGGCGATACCTAGCATTAAAGGCAATAAATAGAAACGCAGTACACGTCGTGCGCCCCATCGATCGACCAACGATCCCGTAAATAGCGAACCTAAAGCGTGTGTTATTGCGTACAGAATCATATTGGATGCCAACTCCGGAAGCGACCAATGCCGACTCTCGGCCCAAAATACCTGATGAAAAAACAATCCGGTGATCAACATGGCTGGCGACAAAATCACCGGAATCGCTAACCAAAAACGGCCATCAACAACCACTTCCGCGCGACGCCACTGTTTTTGTGATTCATCCACCGGTTGTGGATTTTCAGAGTTGTTTACCGGTCGCTGACAACGCTCATCACCCAGGCTCCATAATAACGCTGGAAGAAATACCGCAATGATTAACAGCGCTAATCCCCACCAGGTTTCACGCCAGCCAAACACTTCAATCGTAAACGCTGCGATTAAAGGCATGAGTAATTCACCGAGTGGCATTCCCATCGCTGCGATACTGATCGCTTTACCACGATTTTTATCAAAATATCGAGCCATTGATGTATAAGCCGTATGACCTGTTAAGCCCTGACCGCAAAAGCGGATCAACAAGAAACCGACAAATAACATATACGGATGCCAGGCTAGAGCAAGAACCAGTGATGCTACAAACGTGCCTACCAAAACCCAGATCGTAAAATGACGCAACGAACTGGTATCCAGCTTGCCACCAATTAACATCAATGCAAAACCGCTGATTAAGGTAGCAAGAGAATAGTAGCTGCTGTATTCGGTGTGCGATAAGTTAAAAGTATCGCGCCAAACACCGCCAAAAACCGAAATGAAAAAGGTTTGTCCATAGTTTCCAACAAATACCAACAGCAAACCAAAACTGAGGAAGCGATAATTTTGTCGAATAAAAGTCAAGTAGTTCACAAATGCGAATCAATAAATTTAACGGATGCGTATTATATACTGGATAGGAATGATTTAGAGTTTCTCATTAGAAATATGGTAAGGTAACTAAAAACACACTGATAACATCATCTGGATCCGCCAATGCTTGCTTTATGCAATCGTTTTTTAATTACCTTAACCATTGCAGCTTTCAGCCTTTCATCACCCGCCAATAAAGCAACTGGCAAAAATAAAATTGCAATCATCAGTGGCCATCAATACCAACACCACTCAAAAAGACTTCAGCAACAACGTCGCTTTATGGTGTCATTACCCGAGTTTTATTACGCAAGCGAACGTCGTTATCCAACGCTTTACGTGATCGATGCTGATTTTCAGTTTCAGCATGTGTCGTCCATTGTGAATCACTTGGCCCGAATGGGTAAAATTCCACCGATGATCGTAGTGGGTATTGCCAACCAGGGACAAGACGATTACGTATATCATACCACCTGGATTAGCGGCAACGACCCGGACCCTGCGTTTGGTGGAGCAGACATTTTTCGTCAATATATTCAATCTGAGCTGGTACCTGAAATCGAAAATTCTTTTCGCACCAATCAAAATCGAGCATTGGCAGGTTATTCACTGGGAGCGCTGTTCAGCCTTTACGCCATGATGCAAGACAACACCCCATTCAATGCGTATTTAGCCATGAGCCCAAGCGCCTGGTACGACAATTTTCAATTGCAAGAAAAGCTGAAAACCTACTTGGAGTCGAAGCCCACACAACACCCCCCTTTGTTTTTGTCGGTTGCCAATGAACAACAAATGGGCGTGAAACCTCTAGCAACACTTTTTGAAAAAAAGTTACCCACAAGCTGGCGCTGGGAGTTTAAAACGTATCCCGACGAAACGCATTTCTCGACGGCTTTACCCGCTTTGTACGATGCATTGCAATTTTTGTTTCCGGATTTTCATAAGGATGCTGGACAACTGCAGGCGCTTGGCGAGTATCAACACGTATTGGACCACTTTTATGACAAGAAAAAAGGTTGGAACGGCTTTCGATTTGAATGGCTGCAAGCTTATCAGTTTGCCCGCTATATTTTTGCCTCAAAACAAACGAATCAAGTTGACTCGATATTAAAACGCATGAGCAAAGACTTTCCGTTTTCAGTTACCGAAATAACAGTTCGAATAGCCGAAGGTTTTAATAAAACCAATCAACCCGACAAGGCACAAACGTTGTTACAACAATTGCCGGAACAAAGTCGTCAACACGTAGGGTGGCATCATCAAATGAGTTTGAGTCTGGAAATGCAAGGCCTGCAGCAAAAGGCCGCACAACACCATCAACAAGCCTTAGCTCTGGCGAAAAAATATCGCTTACCCAGCTGGGCCGTATGGGAATTGAAATAAGGCTAAAGCAGCGATAGTGCTTCCAGCAATTGACGAAACGTTGGTCCAGCCTTTTCTGCAATGACCCAATCCGCCTGCGAGGATAAGGGCGTTGCTTCCGGATTAATTTCGACGATGCGAGCGCCAAAACTGGCAGCCAGTGCAGCAAAACCTGCCGCTGGATACACCTGCGAAGACGTTCCTACCGATAAAAACAGCTCACACCGCTGGGCTTCATGCTCAACCTGCTCAATCACGACTGGATCCAAACTTTCACCAAACCAGACCACGGCCGGTCGCAAATAATCGTTTTCGCATTGCGGACACAAGGTTAAAGGAGCCTGTACATCTTCAACTGTCCGACGATAGTGACACGATTCTGAAAAACAGCGGTTTTCCATGAGCTGCCCATGTAGCTCATAAACCCGCTCGCTGCCAGCAATTTGGTGCAAACCATCCACATTTTGAGTGACCAGCGACACGTTAAACTCCTGCTGCAAACGTGCGATTCCTCGGTGCGCATCGTTAGGCTCCGCTTTCTGACACTGTTGTCGGCGCCATTGATACCAGTTCCATACAGTTTGTGGATCGCGACGAAAGCCATCTGCACTGGCTAACATCATCGGATCGTATTGCGACCACACGCTGTTATCACGCCCACGGAAGGTTAACAACCCACTTTCGGCAGAAACGCCAGCTCCGGTCATGATCAAAGTGTGCTTAGATTTTCGTAACCAACTGGCCAATTGCTGGACATTATTTGCATTCGTCATTTAGCAAATCCCTAAAGATTACCTACACTTAATGATTATCGACTTTGATTCTATCGTAAGGCGAACCAGTCGTAACCCTTTGTGTAAAACGACTAACAAGACGAGGTTTAGGACAATGAAGCTTTTTACTCAAAGCTTACGCAACCGTATTTTGGGAATTATCAGTCTCGCATTAATCATAATAATGTTGGTGTCGTTGTTTATGGTTGGTCGACTCGACAACAGCATCGAAAGCTACAATGAGTTAATCAATGAATCGGTAGACTACGAGCGCCAGTCGTCGGAATTGGTCGCTTTGTTTAAAATTCAAGTACAGGAATGGAAAAACGTATTGTTACGCGGCCACGACAGCTCAAACAGAGATAAGTACTGGCAACGCTTTCTCGACCGCCAAAAAGAAATACAGCAAAAAGCAAAGGCGCTTTCTAGCCGACTATCGGGCACAGAAGCCGGACGATTGATCAATGAGTTCGCAGAAACGCATTCAAAGCTGTCGAACCTGTATAAAAAAGGCTACGACGCCTTTATCAATAACAATTACGATCACAAAGCGGGTGATAATGCTGTACAAGGGATTGATCGGGCGCCCACGCAACAACTGCAAAAAGCCGCGGATGTCATTGCTGCATCGGTACAATCGAGAGCGCTTGCAGCTCGAGAACAGGCTTCAAACGCTGTAACCTTAGCCATTCCGAGTATTCTGGTAATCACTTTCGTGCTTTTGGCTCTGATGCATCTGGTCTTAAACAATCAATTCAAGCGTCCTCTAGAATCCTTAATCAATCATATGGAGCACTTCGGCCAAGGTGACTTTTCCAGTACCATCGAAGTCACTACGCAAGACGAGCTCGGGCAAATGCGCAAACAATTGGGCAATGCTCAGGAGTTTTTGCGCACTTTAATGTCACAAATTAAGCAAGCCACCGAGCAGTTAAATAAAAATGCCGACACGGTCAATCGTGGCTCTTCCGAAATTGCTCACAGCACCCAATCCACGACGTCTCGTATTGAGCAAACAGCCACTGCCGTTACTGAGATGACCTCTACCGTACAGGAAGTCGCTCAAAACGCCACCGGGGCCGCCGAATCGGCATCCAAAGCCGACGCATCGGCTCAAAATGGTTTGAAAGTGATGCACAGTACTATCTCAACCATAAACTCACTGTCTAATGAAGTTAAAGCGGCATCCGAAGTCATTCGTAAGCTGGAAGACGATACCAACAGCGTTGGTACCGTGCTCGATGTCATTCGGGGAATCGCCGAACAAACCAATTTACTTGCTTTGAATGCGGCCATCGAAGCGGCTCGCGCGGGCGAACAAGGGCGTGGCTTTGCAGTGGTTGCAGACGAAGTGCGAAACTTAGCGCAACGTACTCAGGAATCCACTGCGGAAATTCAGCAAATTATAGAAAACGTTCAAACCGGAGCCAAAGACGCTGTTGCAG
The DNA here is from genome assembly GCF_055326765.1 of Pleionea sp. WD8-19. Lineage (NCBI taxonomy): Bacteria > Pseudomonadati > Pseudomonadota > Gammaproteobacteria > Oceanospirillales > Pleioneaceae > Pleionea > Pleionea sp. WD8-19. Next base: position 136,002 of record NZ_JBUZOU010000007.1, read on the forward strand.
CGATGGAACAAGGCAGTGAGTCGACATCGACCTGTGTCGAACAAGCGAATGCAGCGGGTGCGTCGCTCGATGAAATTACATCCGCGGTTAATGAAATTCATTTAATGAATACACAAATTGCCACCGCTGCTGAAGAGCAAACAACGGTATCGGAAGATATCAGTAAAAATATTAATGAAATTTCAACTGCAACGAATGAAATACATTCCAATGTGCGTCAATTCAACGAGCTGGCTCACTCCTTGGCGGAAATGGCCGAAGAACTCAACACCATTACATCAAAAATTAAAGTGTAGTTGCTACTTTCATTCGAGTTTTAGCCCGTGAGCTTAATGTTCAGTTACCATGTCGATATTGATTTCATCCTCATCGGCATTAAGACCAAACCGATAAGTAAACGGGCAATATGACAATAAGTCTTTTAGGATAACTATTGAAATAATTGCATTACCAATTTATTTGAAAACTATTGGTTAATATTTGATAAAAGCCGTTATTGTCTAAATCATCTTGCCACACAGTAATTACTTGTCCATTATCACTCAAGGTGACCGCTGGATATCGCTGTTGGCCATTTGCATTGTAGTTGACCGTTCGATCGTTTAAATGTCGAATACCATTTGAATAAAAACCCGCCATATAAATCTGATACATGCCATTCTTGTCTTTATCATCTTCCCAAACAATCACAAAATTCCCCTGACTGTCCGCTGCAATATCCGGTTTGACTTGTTGCCCTGAACTTTCACGATTAACAACGATATCATTAAAACGTCTTATTCCTTGTGCATTAAAACCGGCTGCGTAAATTTGGTAGACACCATTTTTATCATTATCGTCTTGCCAGGTTATCACAATATCCCCGCTAGAACTGGATGCTATACGCGGTGCGAATTGTTGACCTGCACCTTTTTGATTCACGGTAAAATCATTAAAGAGTCGATGCCCATAATAGTTAAATCCAGAAGCGTAAATCTGATAGTAACCGTTGCCGTCGTTGTCGTCTTCAAAGGTGACGTAACGCCTTCCATTATTGTCCATTGCAATCGCAGGTTTTTTTTGCTGACCAGCTCCTTTTTGATTCACCGTTTTATCATTGTGAACTCTTAAACCTTTGTCATTAAATCCTGCCAATAAAATTTGATACTTTCCATTACCATCTTGATCATCTTCCCAAACAACGGAAAAGTTACCGACATCATCCATCGCAACTTGGGGGTTTAGCTGCTGACCAGAAGAAACTTGATTAACCACAAATTCGCTGAAAGTGCGATGCCCTAAATGATCAAAACCCGCTGCATATATTTCATATTTACCATTATTATTACGATCGTCTTGCCACACAACAACACTGGAACCATCTCGGGCAACAGCCACCCTTGGATTGACTTGTTGTCCGGACGATATTTGATTGACAGTACTTTGCGGAATGGCTTCACAACCATCGTGAGAAAACTGCCGACTCACTATTTCAAACTTACCATTTTGATTTTTGTCATCTTGCCAAACGATAATAAATTGGCCGAGCTTATCACTGCTAATGGAAGGCATTTTTTGTTGACCCGATGCAATCGTATTAACAGTAAAATCATTGAATGTTGTTAATGATTCCTTGTACTGATAAGGCGGCAACGAAAGAGGAAAGTCAAATGAAAATTGATGTTGAACATCATTTGGATCCAATGAATAGTATTCTTGATTAAATGACGTTACATCTTCTAACACACTAAAAGTTCGAGCACTCACTTTTTCATTTATTAAATCGAACTCAAGTAATCGCATCCAACCATTTCCGTGGCTCTCTCCATTGCGCTTCTCAAACTGATAGTCGGTTAATATTTCCTGCACATCGTTTCCAAAATAGCCAACTCGCTTTTTAATTTCTGAAGCACCCGTATGGCCAGACAAGACCATACGAACATTGCTGTGACGGCTTGAAAGTTCGTTCCAAACAACTTCTCCATTGCTGCCTGTTAACCCGTACTTTGACGCACAATTGGTATGATGTTCTCCTCCACGGTTTTGATAGCAATGTGTAGCAATAAGTATATGTTTGTTGGGGTTAGCCTTGATCACATTGTTCGCCCAACAGAGCGCCTCTTTTCTGGGAGCAAACTCTAAGTTCACGACCATATACTCCTGTCCTGCGATCGTAAAGAGGCCAAAATTATTATCGGCATTGTCGCCTTTATGCCCCCACCAGTTTTTTCCTAAAAAATGATCAACACCAAAAAATTGATTGTAACGCGTGGTGTCTCTTTTTTTACCACTATTTGGATTATCATGGTTCCCAGGCAACACCGTGTATCGAATATTGTGGTTATCCAGTATTTGGTGAGCATTAAAAGCCGCTTCCCATTCCGGTAGGGTATTATCGTGAGTAATATCGCCTAAATGAATGACCATTTTTATTGACTTGCTGTATTGGTTGTCGGCGATCCATTGTGTTTGTTTTTTATAGGTTAATGGATCTCTTAGCGAGTAATATTGGGTATCTGGAAGAATTGCAATGCTCTCCATTCCTTGAAAGCTTTGCACAGTAAAACTTGCCAAGAATAAAAAACCACCAAACAGATAAAAAAAGTATCTTGTCATTCCATATCTCCAATTAAAATACAACTTTGATATTGTTAAGATAGATCGAAGACTATGAACTTTAGAATAAAACCAGAAAAAGGACAGGTATATCTCAAATCAGTAACCTAGGCTCACCGACGTAACCTTTTTAATTGAGAGAATTTGTTTTCAGGACTTGTATTCCTACGACGAGCAGTCATCTCAAATATGCCTTTTAAGATGACGTCTAACAAAAGCTCGCTTAAAAATTCCGAAAGTCAGTATGTGAAATCTTTTTGATAAAATCGAATGCGTACCAGGTCAGCCTTGCGTTCAGTAATGGCAGAAATAACGATTCGGTCTTCTGTCGAATTGATAGTGAACGTATTGAGTAAGTTTTTATCCAAAGGTAACAAGAGTCGTGATGCTTTTGTTTGATAATCGTATAAAATGATTCCTGGCTTAGCGTTATTTACCGCGCCTACGTAATAAATCCCTTTAGATTCCACATACCAATTAACCCAATTAGTCACAGAAAAGTCATCAATAATACGTTCGTCTTCTCCAGTTATAAGATTTAGCTGCCAAAGTCCATCTTCATGAAACCTAGAATAAAAGAGAGTCTTTCCGTCGACACTCTCTCGTGCACTGTAGCCGCCATTCTCAGTGATCTGAACGTGCTGTCGATCGGCTAAGTCATAGCGCCATATTTGCCAATCGCCTGACTTTTCTGATGCGTAATAAATCCGTTTTCCAGTGCGATCAAACGATGCATTACTGGCTTGGGCATTTTGATCAATAAGCATCCTTGACTGACCAGTTATTATGTCTAATGTATAAATACTTTTCGATTCGTTATACAAAAGTGAGCGCCCAGTCGGGTGCCAAGAAAAATTTGTGTAGCTATCGCTCAATTGTTTTAACGCTTTGTCATTATACATGTCACTTTTCACCCAAATAGCCCATTCTCCTTTTTTATTGGACAGGTAAGCGATATTCGACGCCGAGGAAATTCGAGGTAAAAAGTTCAATTGTGTGGAATGTGTCATTTGTTCTTGAAACAACCACTTTTCTTGCTCTAGCTGATACTGAAATAAATTCACATGAACACTACCTTTCGAGGCAAGAAACTCAAAAGGAGTCAATGGACTTAATCTCGAAAAATCGCCCATCGTTGCCAAATGCGCTATTCGTTCACCTTTCAAATTGAAAGCAACCAGCTGATTGTTATTCAAAAACAGCACTCGATCACCGCCATAATTCCAACTGAAAGACTTAGCATAAAAAGGCAGTACAAATTCGCTTTTTTTAATACCATTTACTTTATCGTATACAAGGACCAAACTACTCTGTTCGGAAAGATAACGTAATACAACCAAGTCATTGTGATTGATATGGCTGGCAAGAAAGTAATCGCCAAGTAAATTTCCCTTTTGATTGGGCAAGGAAACTTGGTCGGTGTTGTTTGTTCTAATAGAGTGTCGAAAAACTGCGTAAGGTTCATCGACACTTTTTCGGGAAGAAAAGTAAAGCGTTTGTTCGTCTGCACCCCAGGCTAAATAGGTATTAGCACGTGTACCACACTCCAATAGTTTTTCTTCCACGTCAACAGTCAGTTCATTTGTAAGAGTAATTCGATGAATACTGCATCGCCTTGAATGACGGTTATCCCACCGAACAAAAGCAATTGCTTTACCACTAGGAGACCAGACAGGATGAAAGTTGTCACTTGAGGAAAAAGTGAGCTGGACTAAACGATTTGAGCCCAAGTGTTGCAAATACAAATGGCTGTTTTCGTCCGCTGCATTACGGCGTACAAATACTATGGATTGACCATCAGGTGAACTTTGAGGCTCCAATTCCATACCTGGAAAATCCGTTACAGATGATACTTCAAATGGCCGCAGTGAAAAATGCTGTTTTTCTTCACCGATCAGATGAATGACTGAAACAATTATTACTAGAAGTACTAGTCCACTCCAAAAGATTATCACAAGATGGGAAAAAGTCTTTGTCTGTAATTCAGTCTTGTTCGGCTTTGAAACGTCGTGGTCAGTTACTTGATTCGCCGCAAAATGACTGCCCGATAGTGGCGCTCTATTGGGTTTTACCGTTTTCAGTAAATAACCTTTTCTGGGTACGGTTTGCAATTCGACATCAGCTGTTTCAATTAATTTTCTTAACTGCGAGATCGAACGATTCACCGCATTATCAGAAACCACTTTCCCTTGCCAAACGTTTTTCAGTAATTCTTGACGACTGACAACCGAATCCAACTCATGGATAAAATAACAAAGCAGCGTCACAATGAGTGGCTCCGCTTTTATTTCATTGCCATCGATAAAAATAAGACTGCGTTCTTGAGAAACAATCATGTTGGCTATTTTATATTCTTCTTGAAAATTCATGGACGACTCAAATTCACTTTTTATCAAAAGCCCGATAAATCTTTGATTTCTATAGTAATCACTTTGTAATCACACTTTCATCATAAAAGCCTTATGGCTATAAAATTCACGTTGCCTTGAAATGTGTTTCCTCAATACAAACCATAAACCAAGGAAATGTCATGAAATCAAGTTTTGCAACGTATTCACTCATCATATGTTTTTTATTTCCCTTTTGGATAAAAGCTGAACAGCTTCCTCCATTGCCACAGTACAGTGAAATGCTGTCTGTTGGAGAGCGATCGTTACATATTAACCAAAGAGGAGACCTGAGTCGAAGTGAAGCGATAGTGCTTTTATCAGGACCAACCGACTATTGGCACAGCGACTCCGCTTGGTTTGCAATGTTATTGCCGCAACTGAGTCAACACAATCGCGTCATTGCCATTGATCGTGCTGGAAATGCTTGGAGCGAAATTTATCGTACCGACTCAAACTACATACAATTTGCAGATGATTTAAACATTGCTTTGGAAAAGCTCAGTGTTCACTCGGTCACTTTTATCGCGTTTGCCAGTGCAAGTTTGACGTTGCATCACTACATGGATCGTTATGGCGATCAAGGTCGTGTTAAGGGCGCGGTATTGATTGACCCTGATGTGTTAACAGAATATGGCATCAACTTCTACAAGTCCGGAATACCGCAAGGATGGATGACTTACAATAGTGAGTGGAACGATTACATCGCAGAGGGAGGTTACACCGAGCGTACTAAAGAAATCGTCAAGTTGGAAAAGAAACACGTCAAATCGTTAGTGAGTAAAGCGCAAAAAGCCCATACCGATTGGGCGTATCTAAATGCAATCCTAAAAACTCGAAAGCGCATATCCAGACAGCAAAATAAAATCAATCAAGTTTCAGTTTATGGAAACGACCTGGATACTGCGTTTTTGTCGCCACTCCCCTCCAGCTTACCATTGGTTATCATTAATACCGACTTTGAACTGTCGTATCTAGCAAATATAGAAGACGAATTGGAAAAGCAATCGATAATCCAGTGGCATGAAGAAGGTAATCAATGGTTTCAGTATCTAGCAGACAATTCGATTAAGGGATGCCATATTGCGCTCTCTTCTCAAGACCACTTAGCGCCCTTGTTTAATATTGATTTGATTGAAACAAGTTTGGCACTACTTCAATAACAACACAATGATTTTTCATTGACGAACTGGCTGTTATTTCATCTGCAACGAGTCGCGGTGTTCGCAAAATTCAGGAACACCCGACAACACTTGAACACATGCATTAAGCGCCTCACTCATATCCTTACACTGCTTCATCGCCCATTGAGCGGTGGCCACAATCGATCCCTCCTTAGGTACGTCCTTGCAAAAATGTTCCGTCACTGGTGCATTGATTAAACATTCATTAATAAACACGCGGTCGGCAATTTGACAGCTAAAATCGTCGCACTCTTTTATTCGTTGTTTAACTGCATCAACACACGCCACGCTATCACCTGTGGCGGCAATTTGCAGCGCGTGCTTTCCGGCAGCATCGACTTTTTCGGCAATAACGTCCTGTTGACTGCTCCACCAAAGGTAACCTGCGATAATCGCACCAAGAACAGTTACCGCAACGATCGATAAAACAATCCACATGACTTTCATAAAAAACCTTACGTCGACTTTATGAAGCTAACCTCAATAACTTTACGCGGGGTAACGATTTTGTAATCCTTGATAAACCTGCTCGCGAAACTCGGAGTGTTCAGTATCTAACGTATTTAAAATTTCAACCAAGTGTTCGTTGTCTTCTTTTCCATGCCAGTTTTTAATGTAACTGCCTTCTTTATAGCCATGATCTTGACGGAAAAAGTTCAACGTATTTTTACCCACGTAATTCTTGTATAGTTCAACAAAATCCATTTCAATTTGTTGCATGCAACCAGCAAACGCTTTCGCATCAAAACCCTGTGTCGTTAGTGCCCCAGCAGCAAGCCGCTCTAATGTTTCGCGAAATGTTTTTTGGGTTTGAGGCTGCGACATTTCCTCCGCCAATTGTTGTGCGATGGTTTGATAATCATCTTTACCATTGATACGGCAACTTAAGCCAAAATGAAAAATATCCACCAGCTCCAACTTCACCTGCTCCAAATCCGGTGATTGATGCTTCCACCATTTCCAACCGTAATGATCGAGCATTTCGCCGCACTCAATCCAAATAGCGCGATACCATTCAAAATTCTTATCGAACCAGTCACTGTGTACTTTCTTATTCATGGCGTCTTGCATTTCCAGCATGATCGCCAATTGCTGGATCTGTGATTGTTGTGTTGTCATTACTTAAAAACCTTTATGGAAAAACATAATTTAAAACCAGTGACGCAAAGTCGAGCCCAGGATTAGGTTGGTCAAAATAACCGTTGGAGTAGTGGTTATACCTTAGGGAAAGATCCCATTGGCGGGCATCATCGAGGAAAGTACCGGCAGCAAAATGCATGGCAAAATTAAAGTGTGTTGGCACGGATAGATCGGCTAATCCTCTTTGATCAAAATAAGCCACACCTAAAGCCATCTCGTAATAAAAGCGACTGCTGTAAGTTTCATCCGCGAAAAAACGAATGGTAGGCTTCAATGCATAAATATTTAATGTGTCCATTTGCCCTTGATGCTCTTCCTCCAATACAAACCATTCGCTGTTTAGATATACGCGACCGTAGCCGAACAAACCATGATCCCAGTACGCATTGAGATCCGACCGCCACCCCATTCCAGTGGCATTGGCCGCAGTGGTGTCACCCGACTGGATGAGCGTATCGTCCATGCCAACACCGGCCATAACTAACCAACCATCTTTGGCTTGTAGCGGCAACCCTACGAATAAAAATAAAAAAAACGTTACGCGTAATAACTGACTCATTTTTTGCCTCGCGTTTGCATTATGGTCTCATAGGCCATTTTGATTTCCTGCGTTTTTTCAGTTGCGACTTTGATCATTTCTTCGGGTAACCCTTTGGCCACCAGTTTATCAGGATGGTGCTGCGCCATCAGTCGACGGTAAGCCTTTTTTACGTCGGCATTGGACGAATTTTCATCAACGCCCAACAATTGATAAGCTTGTACCAAAGAAGCTCCGGTGTCGGGTTCTTCACCGGCTCCTTGATAATAGCCGCCTGCCTGTTGTTGATAAAAGTATTGCTGTGCCTGCACCATTTTAATCAGTTGTTCGAGAATAAACCGGGAAAACTTCAAAACTTTGGCCATTTCCAGCAACAATTGATGCTCATTTGGATGCAGTTCATCATCGGCGAGCGCTGCTTGAATTTGAATTTCAAGAAACATCTGTTTTAGGTTACGTTGTCGGCCACAAATTTCCGCAAATTGCTCTAATCCTCCACGCCAATCGAAGTGAGTATCTTTACCCTGACCGAACAAGTCGATGGCGCTTTTACGAAGTTCTTCATTAAGTCCCATACGTTGCATGACACGTCTTGCGGTTTCAATTTCACTTTCACTCACCCGTCCGTCAACTTTTGCCATACGCCCCATCAGTGTGAATGTCGCACTAAAAAAGGCAGCTTGTATTTGCTCCTGATCGGTGGCGTCAAGCGATTCGATAAAATCCTTATCCATACCTTTATCAAAACTGTGGCCGAGCATCGCACCTAATGCCGCTCCCAGTGGACCACCGAGGCCAAATCCAAGCGCGCCGCCTATCACCTTTCCCCACCAACTCATTGTGCCGTTCCCCTTTTACCTAAATATTTCCGTAATGCATCCAATCGTTCCGGCGTTCCAATATCCATCCACAATCCCTCATAGAGTTCGGCACTAATGGCTTGTCGTTCAGCCTGTTTACGCAACAAAGGGCCCAGTGCAAACGAGTCGCCCGTCTGGTACGAGTTAAAAGCACTGGGTTGATAAACGCCAATTCCAGCGTAAGTAAACGTTTCAGCGGCACGATTCACTAACTTTCCTTCCTTTAAACCAAAGTCGCCTTGAGCTTTAAACTCGGGGTTAGCCACCAAGATTAAATGCGCAAACTCAGGATTCAGCTTTCGCAATTTGGCAAAAGGATAATCGCAATAGATGTCACCGTTAACGATAAGAAAAGGATCGGAGCCCAAAAGAGGTAACGCTTTCACTATTGCACCACCGGTTTCCAATGGACTCGGCTCTCGTGAGTAAACAATGTCAACACCGTAACGAGCACCATCACCAAGAAACCGCTCAATTTGCTCACCCAAATAGGCGGTATTTATCACTAACTGCCTAAAACCCTGTTCAGCCAAATTTTCAATGTGGTATTCGATGAGAGTTTTACTTCCGGCTTTTAGCAGCGGTTTGGGTATCGTGTCGGTAAGTGGTCGCATACGTGTACCGAGACCCGCTGCCAAGATCATTGCCTTCACGCGAACACCTGCCACATCATTTGGTGTTTGCGCAGTTCGGGAGCAAGACGGTGTTCACACCATTCTCGATATTCATCCATTTCTGGATACAGGGACATGGCTTCTATTAAATAGCCCAATGTAAGCGGTATATCTTTCAAATAAGCAGCCTTACTGTCTCGATGGCACAAGCGACAGAAAATGCCCGCAACTTTGATGTGACGTTGCATGCCCATCCAGTCGTAGTCACGCACCAGTTGCTCACTGGAAACCCCAATTAAACCGATGTCCGCCGCTTTTTCCTGATAGTAATCGAGCCAACGTAACTGACACGCCCGAGGCCACCGAATGTAACAGTCTTTGAGCAAGCTGATCAGATCATAGGTGTAAGCGCCCACTACCGCATCTTGGTAGTCGATCATGGCGAGTGAATCGTCGTCCTGAACCATTAAGTTACGAGAGTGATAGTCACGGTGCACCACCACCTGCGGTTGTTGCAATGCAGAGGATGACAAGCTTTCAAACCAACGATCCAACATTTGGTGTTCCTCACGACTCAAATCCATCCGCAAGTGTTTAACCAAAAACCAGTCTCGAAAGAGCTCCATTTCCTGATGCAATCGTACATAATCGTAAGGAGGCAGCTGATGTTCTTGCTGCTGACAGCCATATTGCAGTTGGATTAACGCGTCGATTGCCGAGTGGTAATAATGATCGGCATTATCCGTGGTTAACTGATTTAATAACAGGCGATCACCCAAATCGGACAACAGCATAAAACCTTGATTGACGTCTTCTGCGATAACGTGCGGTAACTTAACGCCTGTTGCAGCAAAAAGATGCGTGACCTCAACAAACGGAGTGATGGGTTCTTTATCGGGCGGAGCATCTACCGCGATCAAACTGGGTCGTCCCTTGGCACCTGGTAATCGAAAATAACGCCGAAAACTCGCATCACCACTCACCACAAGCAATGGCTGTTCTGGCTGGTTTAATTGTTGTGCTACCCATTGAGTCAATGCACTTAATCGTTGATCGGACATAGGATCCTGATATTTACTACTGAAACCGGTCTCATTCGCCGGTTTTAATTTAAGATTGCCACAATACGTTTAATTTGCTTTATCATACGCGTTTTTAATAACGTCAGCTGATTAACGATTAGCTGCCACAGGACGCCAATTTCGGGTGAAGCATCTTATCAGTTTACTTCAATTCAGCCTCGGTTTTGTTTTACTGTCGGGCGCTGCGGTTTCGAGTCACATAGCACTTGCTGAGCCATCTTCTCAAGTCGAGCGCAAAGCAAAGTCTGCGGATGATAAACACAGTGAAGACAAATCGCAAAAGCAAACGAATTTATTCCAGTCTGAGTATGCGGAAAGCTTTTGGCAATCACGCCAATTTATCCCGTTGCTGAGCTGCCCAGACAACATAGAAGCCAAACCAGACAGCATTCAACAGACTCACACGCCAGCGTCGACAGGTTACCAAATGTCGGCCGATCAGGCAGAACCCTCGTCTTCCACGCAATTAAAACTGCGCGGAAACGTTCGATTGCAAAGTAACCAACTGCAAATGGCCGCAGGACGGCTGGCATTGGATCGCGAACAAGGCAATTTTGAAGCGGAAGACGGTATTTTGTTGGAAACACCGGAGTCTCTTTTTGCAGCCAGCGCTATTGAAGGCAACCTGGATCAGCGCCAGTTAAAACTGACTGACAGTCAGTTTCGAATGAAAGCACAAGGCGGTAACGGGCAAGCCAGGCAAGTAGAACTGATGCCCAATAACCAGCTGCAATTGAAAGAACTCACCTTTTCCACCTGTCCTGCCGGAGATAACAGCTGGCGCTTCAGCGCTTCCAGTTTAGCTTTGGATCCTGTTGCCGGATGGGGTGAAGCGGAAGATATGCTGCTTAGGGTCGGGGGCGTACCGGTATTTTATTTCCCATGGCTAACATTTCCTATCGACGACCAACGCCATACTGGCGTGTTGCCTCCTTCTATTACTCCCAAAAGCCGTAACGGACTGGATCTCGCTGTTCCTGTTTACTTCAATTTAGCGCCCAATTACGACGCTACCTTAACGCCACGATATTTGGAAGATCGCGGTACTCAATTGGGCGCCGAGTTTCGATATTTAATGGACGACTCCCAAGCCCATCAAGGAATGAATCAGTTAGAGTGGATCGATGATCGACAAAGTGAAAAGCCGCGCTGGCTATACCGGCTGAATCATCACGGTATAATCGATGACGCATGGCGAATTCGAATTGATGCTGCCGGTGTAAGCGATACCACTTACTTTCAAGATTTGGGCAATGGGATCCATATCGCTAACCAGGATCAATTGAGTCGTTTTGGTGAAGTCGGTTATATTTCACCGCGGCTCCAAAGCTCTCTATCCGTTCTACAATTCCAACCGCTAACGTTGAATCAGTCGCCCTATCGCCAATCGCCACGATTTCGGATCCATGGCTATCTTACCGAACTGGACAATCCGCTCCAATGGACACTGGGCAGTGAGTTCAGTCGCTTTGAGAATGCCGCTTCGACATTACCGGAAGCAGACCGCAGCTTAATACAGAGTCGTCTCAGCTACCGTTGGCAAACAACTTGGGGCTATCTCAACCCCGCACTCAACTGGCATCGTGCACACTACCAACAAACACATCCGACGGATGGAAGTTCGAATTCAGAGATAAGTCTGACCCGCTACAGTATCGATTCGGGTTTAATATTTGAGCGTGATTCAAGTGACTACCTACAAACAATAGAACCTCGGTTATTTCTGCTCTATAGCCCCTATAAAGAGCAGTCTCACATTGGGCTATACGACACGCAACGACCCGACTTCACTTTTTATCAACTGTTCGCGGACAACCCTTTTTCGGGTTTCGATCGCATTGGAGATGAACAAAAAGTCTCGGTGGCTCTCAGCAGCCGTTGGTTTAAAAAAGGCAGTGCTCAAGAATTGTTGCAAATGGGTATCGGAAGAAGCTATTACGCAGAAGATCGTCGAGTGACCCTTTTTCCGGATGACGCTATCGATCAACGCGACAAGTCCAATTTGGTATCACACCTGACGTGGCACCCCACAACCGAATTAAGCTTAAGCACCCATTACGGTTACAACACCAGCACAAAGGAAACTGAGCAAGCCCACTTGAGCCTGGTTTATGAACCCTCTGACGAAATTATTGTCAATGTCAGTCATCGCTTTAAAGATTCCGACACCGGTTTTCATGAGCAAAGCGATGTGGCCTTTACTGTTCCACTCAGTGATACGTGGCGCCTGATAGGTCGTTGGAACTACGATTTAGCCGCAAAGCAAAGCTTAGAAACCTTTGCTGGTGTGGAGTACGAATCTTGTTGCTGGGCGATACGGGTATTTTCGCGCCGCTATTTAAGTGCGCGTCTGGATCCAAATGGGGTTATAATCCCGAGCCAGTCAGAACGCTTTAACAGCGATGTTTCATTTCAGTTCATCTTCAAGGGGATGGGCGGAGGCGGACAAAAAGGTTTATCGCAAATGCTGGAAAACAGCATCTGGGATTATCAAGATCCCACTTATTAAATGAATGATCTGCCAACGACAGCGTCAAACGCAGTAATACGGAAGCAAGCATGAAGAAAATTTTAACTCTTGGATTAACGGCCCTTTTGGTCACCGTCAGTTTAAAGGTAACGGCGGTAGAAAAACTGGATCAAACCATTGCCATTGTTGAGCAAGATGTGATCCTAGAAAGCGAATTAAAGCGCCGAATGAAAGCCATTTTGAGGCAATTGAAAGAAAAAAATCAAGCCGCTCCACCGATGGTTGTGTTGCAGGAGCAAGTTTTAGAGCGCATGATCGTCGATTCACTGCAACTGCAAATGGCCAAACGTGCCGGTGTACGTATCGGTGAACAGGAGCTCAATGCAGCCATTTCTGACATCGCCAAGCAAAACAACCTGTCGCTGGAAGCACTCCGTCACTCGATGGAAAAAGACGGTATCAACTGGGAGCTGTTCCGCGAAGACTTACGTGAAGAAATTATGGTTGCGCGTGTTCGCCGCGGTCAGGTCATGCAACGCATTAACATCAGTGAACGCGAAATCGATAACCTGGTCAAACTGATGGATGCCGAAGGCGCACAGAACGTCCAATACCATTTAGGGCATATACTGATTCCAATTTCCGACGCCAGTGATCAAAGTAAAATTCAGGAAGCCCGAGAAAAAGCACAGGATCTGATCCGTCAGCTGCGCGATGGGGCCGACTTTGCCAACCTGGCGATTCAGCACTCTGCCGGCCAAGAAGCGCTACAGGGTGGCGATTTCGGCTGGCGACCTGCGGCTCAGCTACCCACATTATTTGCTGGTCCAGCCAAAGCACTTGAAATTGGCGGTGTCAGTGACGCTCTCCGTAGCGGCAGTGGCTTTCATATTATTAAACTGCTCGACAAACGCGGTGAAATGAAACACATCGTACAACAAGTTAATGCACGTCATATACTGTTGATGCCAAACGCGATACGTGATGAACAAAAGTCAAAAGAGCTGATTGAAAAACTCAAAAAACGTATCGACAAAGGTGAGGCTTTTGCTGACTTGGCGAAAGAGTTTTCTGACGATAAAGGCAGCGCCCTCTCTGGTGGAGAGCTGGGTTGGAGCGTACCGGATAAGTTTGTTGGTCCATTCAAACAGGCGGTAGAAACGTTACCTCTGCATACCGTCAGTGAGCCGATTCAAACTCAGTTTGGTTGGCACATCATCGAAGTGCTGGGTCGTCGCGATGCCGATCAAACCAAAGAGTTGAAACGCGATCAAGCAGCTCGTATTTTGCAAGCCCGAAAGTTCGACGAAGAAGTCGAAAGTTGGTTACGCGAAATGCGGGATACTTCGTACGTTGAAGTACTTATTGATACTGAACAAAAATAAAGGGCCATCACTCAGGGTGACAACTGCAAATCACTTACCGCTTATTGTCATTACCAGTGGCGAACCTGCCGGTATCGGTGCCGAAGTTACCCTGAAAACTCTGCAAAACGATTTTCCTGCGCGCATTTTGGTCCTCGGTGATCAGCAACACTTGTTGTCGGTTGCCGAAGCCGCAAAATTGCCAGTTACTTTCCAAACACTTGAAGCAGCACATCAATGCCCAAAGCATTCCGCTTCTCAAATTTGCGTCTTGCATACTCCGCTTTCCCAACCCGCACATTTAGGTCAACTCAATCCCGCGAATGCCGGTTACGTCTTGCAATTACTGCAACAGGCGCATGATCTGGCTATCTCTCACATTGCCGATGCAATCGTTACCGCTCCAATACACAAGGGCGTCATCAACGATGCTGGAAAGTCTTCTTATTTCAGTGGGCATACCGAATATTTCTCAGAATTAAGTGATGCCAAACAAGTCGTGATGATGTTGGCCAGCGCCCAGCTGCGTGTCGCTCTGGTTACCACCCATTTACCGTTAAAAGAGGTGGCTTCGCAAATTTCTCCAACACGGCTGCATCGTGTGCTCAACACTTGCGTTGATGGATTAAAGCAATTAGGCATCGCTTATCCCAATATCAAAGTATTGGGTCTGAACCCTCACGCCGGTGAACAGGGTCATTTGGGCAAAGAAGAGCAAGATGTCATAATCCCTGCGCTGAAAACATTCAAACATTCGAGTTGCGAAATTACCGGCCCTTACCCTGCCGACACGGCGTTTACTAAGCACAACCTAGCAACAACCGACCTTTTTTTGGCCATGTACCATGATCAAGGGCTTCCAGTGATTAAATTCGCCAGTTTCGGTGAATGTGCTAATGTCACACTGGGCTTGCCTTATATTCGCACATCGGTTGATCACGGCACTGGCCTCGATATTGCCCAACAATTTATTGCGGATTGCGGCAGTATGAAATACGCCCTTGAGTTTGCAATACAGACCGCAACGCAGTCTGAAGTAGACGGTACGAAAAGCTAAAAAGACAAGAAACAGGCGTCAATGAAACCTATTCATCACAAAGCAAAAAAACGATTCGGTCAAAACTTCTTGCACGATCCTTCTGTGATCGATCGCATTGTTGCCACCATCAATCCACAACCGGGAGACAACCTGGTTGAAATAGGTCCTGGTCCAGGTGCGTTGACACAGCCGATATTGAAAAAAGCCGGAAAAATGCGTGCCGTTGAGCTTGATCGTGAAGTGATCCCAAAATTAAAAATGTACTGTCTTGGTGATGGCGAGCTGGAAGTTATCGAGTCGGACGCACTCAAAATTGACTTCGCCGCGTTTACCACAGCCCCTCAATCGTTAAGGGTAATTGGTAATTTGCCTTACAACATTTCCACACCGCTGATGTTTCATCTTTTTAGTCAAATCGATGCAATCCGTGATATGCATTTTATGTTACAAAAAGAAGTAGTGGACCGATTGGTTGCTGTGCCCGGTACCAAAGATTATGGGCGCCTCAGTATCATGGCGCAGTATTACGCGAAACCGGAATTTATGTTTCTGGTCAAGCCTGGCGCGTTTAATCCACCACCTAAAGTGGATTCTGCCATTGTTCGCTTAACACCAAAAACGACCGAAGAAAAACAACACACCAATGTAACGTTAATGAATCAAATAGTGACCAGCGCGTTTAGTTTGCGCCGTAAAACCATTCGCAACAGCTTAAAAAAATTCTTACAAACGGCTGATTTTGAAACGCTGTCTATCAACCCTCAAGAACGCGCAGAAAATTTAAGCCTGCAAGATTACATTCGTATAACCGATTATCTAGAGCAGCAACACCGTGATAGCCAATGAAAGAAAACACATTCAAAGATAAATCGATATAATAGTCACAAATTAATTTCCGGAAACGTTATGACCACGAATATAACCGACCTTAAAACTCAGTTTCTTAAACTTGCCATTGAGCGACAAGCGCTGAAATTTGGCGAGTTTACTTTGAAATCAGGCCGAATCAGCCCCTACTTTTTCAACGCAGGACTCTTCAACAGTGGTCGTGACTTACACCAACTGGGATTGTGTTACGCGCAAACTTTAATCGACTCAACAGCCGAGTTCGATATGCTATTTGGCCCAGCCTACAAAGGGATCCCGCTGGCAACCGTAACCGCTAGTGTACTCTTTGCCGAACATCGGCAAGATTTACCACTCTGTTACAACCGAAAGGAAGCCAAAGCGCATGGCGAAGGAGGCACCCTTGTGGGTGCTGAATTGAACGGTCGGGTTATGATCGTCGACGATGTGATCACTGCCGGTACGGCCATTCGAGAATCCATCGATATCATTAAAGCTCACGGCGCTGAGCCGGCGGGAGTACTGGTTGCACTCGACCGCCAGGAAAAAGGAAAGGCCGAGTTATCGGCGATTCAGGAAGTCGAAAAAGACTATGGAATTCCAGTTTATTCCATCGTTAACTTGACGGATCTGGCCACCTTCATTAAAAATGATAACCAACTCTCTGTTTTCAGTGAAAAAATTGCAGATTATAGAGCGCGTTACGGCGTTTAATATCTGCTACAGTTATCTTATGCGAATAAACCAATCTTTTTCTTTTGCAGTTACCCTGTCATTAATTGGCTGCCTGTTGTTCAGCAGTGTCTTGCTGGCGAAAAACTATTATCGATTCAAAAATGCCGAAGGGCAGACGGTTCTGGTGGATCAGCTGACTCCGGAAGCCATCAACACCGGTTACGATGTCATCAATGACGAAGGCAAACTGGTGCAATCGGTCCCACCCGCAAAAACCATTGGTGAGCTGGAAGAAGAAAAAAAGCGCCAGCTAGAAGAAAAGCGTAAACAGAGAGAGCAGCAACGCCAACTGCGCCGAGACGCAGAACTGTTACGCCTGTTCGGCAGTGTTGAGGATATTATGCGTGCAAGAGACGCCGCTTTACTCGGTGTTGAACAACGTGAACAACTCAACGAAAACGATAAACAATTATTACGTGCCGGCCTTGAAGACTTACAACGCCGAGCGGCTGATTATGAACGGCTTGGAAAACCCATACCTGCAAACCTGAAGAGTGAAATTACTCAACAACAAAAACAAATTGCCGAGCGTGAACGCAATGAAGTGATCATTGAGCAGGAACGTGAAAACGTGATGGAGACTTTCGAAACCGACATGATACGTTTTAAAGAGCTGCAAGCGAAACGCATGGCTCACCGATTAAAAAATGACAACAACGGAAAAAAACAAAGCAATGTATTAATGCTCACCTGCAACTCACAAAAAGACTGTCATGATATTTGGCAGCTGGCTCAAATTTACGCGCAAACTAATGCCAGTGGCCGACTGGAAGTCGTAACCGACACCATTATTTTAACGTCTGCTCCCAAAGCCGATACCGAAATTGGCATTTCTTTTTCGAAGTTACCGGCTCGCAATGAAACGCAAATCATTCTAGAAGTGTCTTGCAACAATACCGAGGCTGGCCAACAGCTTTGTAACAGCTCTGAAGCTCGCCGACTGGTGGATGGTTTTCAAGCATTTGTCGATAAACAATTGCGGTAATGTTGTTAAAATTTCGGCGAGCATTTTTATAACTTTGAGCAAGAGAAGCTACGAAATATAGCGATACTCCCACTCTAAACGTGATCTAAAGTACTATTCCTGTGAAAAGTTAAACGGTCGATTGGCTAACGAAAACTCAACGTTTCGAATCCCGGTAATCAATTCATCATTGGCTAATAGGGGCAACAATTTCTTCTGCTCTTTAATTTCTTCGCAACTGCCATCAGGTAGAAGTCGTGAGAAAAACTCCATCACTTGCGGTTCAGCATGACGCGCGCTATACCACAATTGATTCGCTTGATCGCCGTAAATCCAGCCTGGTTTACTGTCTACCCACATATCACCAAAACACCCCTGACTGAGGAAGTACTTTTCGCCCTGAAATGCCAACACATGCCCATCATTGCTAACACGGAACTGGTAGTTATTGAAGCTTTGGGCTGACATCCATTGGTCGGCTGTATCGGTATGTAGTATTCGCGCGACCGGCTGCTGCCGAACATCAAGTAGCCATGGGCCTTCACTGGCGCCTTGCGAGACACTTTGTTCGTTAGAAATGGAATGGCTGCTGAGCGCCACAGCCAATTGTTGCTTCAAATGTTCCAACTCCAAACGCGAGTCTTGCAGCGATTGATTGGCGTCGACACTCATATAAACCAATGCAACAAAGGTCATCACCATAAAGCCACCCAACACCATGGAGAGTTTTTTCAGTAAGTTTTGCTGATGGCTTTGATAAGCCACCGACAGATAGTCTCTCTCGGCTTGCAATTGGTTGACCAATTTGGATTGCTGCTGCATATGAAACTGTAAACTTTTACGGTAAAGTTTATTGCCATTTTCCGCCGTTTCCTGACGCAGTTCCCGGTTGGCTTGGGCTACTTGAAAAGTAAGTGCCGGAACCACCTTGTTTTCAATCAACGACTCCAGCCAAATTTGCATTTTCTGCTCAACGCTAGGCTCAATAACCGCATCGTTTTCAGCAATGACGGGTTGTTTCAATAACTTGATTTGAGTGAGGGCATTTTTCAACAACGACATATCCAACGTTTTCGGGATCACGTCTTCCACACCTGCCGCACGTACTTGTTCCAAATAGTCGCTGCTGGAACGAGCAGTAAACATGTATATCGGAATATCACACCAATCGGCGCTGCGCTTGATCAATCGAGCAGCCTCTAAACCATCCATATCAGGCATAGAGTGGTCCATAAAAATGACATCTGGCTTATTTTTACCAAGCCACTCAAAAGCTTCGGCTGCGGAATAAACACTTTCGGTTTTTAGGTGCAAACGCTGTAACAAACGCGAAAGAACCATACAAGCAGAACGAGAATCATCAACGATAAGGGCAGTAGGCATAGGGAAACGCTCCATGTCTGGATCAGGCTGGCATCATTTTCATCGAGTTTATGCACCTTTGTCCGTGATGCAGTTAACATCCATTCTTAATAGCCCAATCAAAACGCTAAAAAACAATGCATCAAAAACGACAAAAGCTCCTTTCGGAGCTTTTGCTTGTCACCTTTACGTAAGGCCTTGGTTGTTTTCTGGTGGACACCGCCTTTGCGCATGATCGCTTCGGAAACGGTCCAGTTTCGGGGTTTGCTTTTACTCTTCATACAATAACCTCATGAACTTTACCCTTTTACGCAGAGCACCTGCTTTAAGGTATGAACCACTTCGACCAGATCGCTCTGATGTGCCATCACCTGATCGATATCTTTGTAAGCTGCCGGTATTTCATCCAGCACAGCCGCATCTTTTCGACACTCAACACCACGCGTTTGTTGCTCTAGGTCAGCACGGCGAAATCGTTTTTTTGCCGCTGTACGACTCATCGACCGCCCAGCACCGTGAGCACAAGAACAGAACGAATCGGCATTCCCTTTACCCCGAACAATATAAGACTTGGCGCCCATGCTGCCGGGAATAATTCCCAGTTGATCCTCACGCGCACTGATCGCTCCTTTACGCGTCAGCCAAACATCACGACCAAAATGATGTTCTTTTTGCACATAATTGTGGTGACAATTAATCGCCTGTTGCGTCAGCTGGAACGGAGGCAAATGCGGTTCAATAGCACGAACGACCAACCCCATCATTTCCTCCCGATTCAGTCGCGCGTATTCTTGCGCCCAATTGACCGCTTCTACATAAGCCGCAAAATGAT
Organism: Pleionea sp. WD8-19; assembly: GCF_055326765.1. Taxonomy (NCBI): domain Bacteria; kingdom Pseudomonadati; phylum Pseudomonadota; class Gammaproteobacteria; order Oceanospirillales; family Pleioneaceae; genus Pleionea; species Pleionea sp. WD8-19. The sequence continues at coordinate 156,014 of NZ_JBUZOU010000007.1, forward strand.
CACTGCCTTCTACCAAATAAGCCAAATCACGATCGGGCAAATGCAACTGATTACGCTGAATATCTTTTTTAGCCAGCTGAATAAAGTAGCGACCAATCGCATTACCAATACCGCGACTGCCAGAATGCAACATAATCCAAACATCGTCACTTTGGTCAATACAAAGCTCGATAAAATGATTACCACTGCCCAAAGTGCCCATCTGTTTTACCCAGGTTTCTTGAGGGCGCTTTAACATTTTGCAGAGCGTTGGGTGATCGGAGAAAAGTTTATCGATACCGCGTTCCAGTTTTTTACAAGCGCTGGTACGTGCAGATATCATTTTATGAGCGCTAAAACCAACCGGCACAGCACGTTCAATACTGCTTCGCATGGCACGCAAGCTATCGGGTAATTGCGATGCCTTTAAGGACAAACGCACGGCATTCATGCCACAACCGATATCCACACCAACCGCTGCGGGAATAATGGCGTTAACGGTCGGGATCACGGTGCCAACGGTTGCCCCGATTCCCGCATGCACATCAGGCATGACAGCAATATGAGAATGCACAATGTCTAAATGTGATAGATTTTTCAATTGTGTTAGTGCCTGATTTTCAACTTTGTCGGTAAATATTTTTACCGGTTTAAAGCCATTTTCAGCATTTTTATTTAATTCAAGTTGTATGGGCATATTATTTTCCTTTTGGAACATCGTACTGTTCCATAACTTTAGTTTAGATCCCTTTTTTGCAAGCTGACCACACTACTTTAGGCAAAAAAAAGCCAGCGATCGCCGGCTTTCATTGAGCTGCCGACTCGAAGGGATCGTCCTTCCCTTCAAGTCGAATTCCTGAAGGGAGTTTTAAGACTGAATACCTTGTAAATTGAACATGTGTTAAAACTCCTCTGTTATCTTGAAAAACGTTGTGCGCATTATAAGTTTGAAGCATAAAAAATCAAGCGTATTGTTTACTCCATTGTTGAATAATATTTGCCATCTGTTGTACACCGTCGGTTAGGCATGCCGGGCCAGGTTGTAAAATATCCGCCGATTTAATTTCAAAAAGCTGATCGTTTCGCACTGCCGGAATGTCATCCCAACCCTTTCGTTGCTTGACCATTTCTGCTTTGAATTTTCGACCACACCAGGAGCCGATGAGGATATCAGGTTGCTTTTCGATAATGCTTTGGCCATCAGCGATGATGCGATCTTTACCTAGACCGTTTCGCGACAGCTCCGAAAAGCAATCGATTCCTCCAGCGATTTCTATTAATTCAGATACCCACCGAATACCGCAAATATAAGGCTCATACCACTCTTCAAAATAAATCCTTGGACGGTGATTTAATGACTCGCTTTTCCGCTTAATGCTTTCAATATGAGTTTGTAACGATGCCATTAGGTTTTCTGATTTTTCCGGTTTACCGATCAGTCGCCCTAGGGTTAATAACATTTGAAAGATCTGCTCAATACTGCGCTGATTAAAAATATGCACTTCGACGCCCTGTCGAATCAGTTCAGCCGCAATATCGGCTTGCATATCGGAAAACCCTAAAACCAATTCTGGTTTTAAGGCCAATATTTTATCGATTTTCGCGCTCGTAAAAGCCGACACTTTGGGTTTTTCTTTACGCGCTTGTGCAGGTCGTACTGTGTAACCGGAAATTCCGACAATGCGATGCTGCTCACCCATGAGATAAAGTGCTTCGGTTGTTTCTTCAGTCAAGCAAACAATGCGAGAGGGATAACTGCTGAGCATAATGGTGTTAATTTTCGATAATAATGAATGTGCGTTGCACTTTACAGAAACTTCCGATAGAAAGCCAATCGATTAAAACTTTCGTGATTGCTTATCGAAAGGTATCACGTTGGATAATTGATGTGCCAGCTCTTCAGAACGACAAGGAGGTGAAAAATAATACCCTTGAAATAAATGACACCCTTGTTGTTTAAAAAACTCTACCTGCAGTTTGTTTTCTACACCTTCTGCGACGACCTCCAATCCAAGTTGAGATGCCATACTGATAATGGTTTTAGCAATGGTCTCACTGTCCTTATCACCAGGAATATCATTGACAAATGACTTATCGATTTTCAACTTATCCAGAGGTAATTTTTTCAAATAGGATAACGATGAGTAACCAGTACCGAAATCATCGAGAGAAATTTTAATCCCTTTATTTTTTAAACAACGCAATACGTCAACGGCGTGATCCATATCGATCATCAACATACTTTCAGTAACCTCGAGTTCCAAACTGTCGACCGGTAATCGCGTCGTTTCAAGCATACTCTCTATGTAAGGGATCAGGGATTTATGCGCAATTTGTCGCGCCGACAAATTAACCGTCACATAAAGCTCACGATTATAGTTTTCTCGCCACTGCTGTACTTGTCGACAGGCTTCCGCTAGTACAAATTCACCTAACATCAGAATACTGCCCGACTCTTCCGCAACCGGAATAAATTCCAGTGGAAAGATCACATGTTCCTGTTTATGTTGCCAACGCACTAACGCTTCAACTCCTTTAAAATTACGCGTTTGAGTATCAAATTGTGGTTGATATACCAGAAACAAATCTTTTTGCTTTATTGCCTGTCTTAACTCCACTTTCAATCGTTCTTTACGATTGATCTGTTCTTCCATGCTCGGATGAAAAATGACAATTCGATTTCGGCCCATACTTTTCGCATGATACATCGCCATGTCAGCACGTTTGATAGCCGCGTCAGCTTTATCTGCATCGTGTGGAAAAAAAACTATGCCCTGACTGATGGAAATAGAAATTTCGTGACGACCAATAAAGGTTTCCTTTTTTACCTCATGCCGTATTTTTTTCGCAATCGTTATGGTGTTATGTTTGGCTCGCTCAAAATCGTCACCAATTTCAGCGAGCATAATAACAAACTCATCGCCACCAAAACGCGCTACCGTATCACTTTCACGGCAGTGTTTTTTAATTCTGGCCGCAGTAGCTTGCAGCAAAAGGTCGCCCACCGAATGCCCCAACGTATCATTGACGTTTTTAAACAGATCCAGATCGACAAATATGACCGCTCCTATTCGGTGATGACGACGTGATAATGCAATGGCTTGTCCAAGACGATCCATTAACAGGGTACGATTGGGTAAGTCGGTCAATTCGTCGTGCTTTGCTAAGTGCTCTGCCTTTTCAGTGCTTTGCTTTTGCTCGGTAATATCTACCGCAACACTAACAACGGCTGGGATTTGACTTTTTTTACGCACAAAAGGCACTTTGGCCATTTGATAAAAACGCGTTTCCGAAAATCGAGGGGCAACTTCGACTTGCTGATGCGTGCTGCCACTTTGACGTCCCATTATTTTTTCATCTTCCCCCAATAAAGGCTCCAAATGTGGTTGCTGTTGCATCAACTGTGTCCGTGTGGTTTGCTTCAGCTCGGAAAGGGTACGGTCGAATACACGAGTGGATTCGAGATTAGCCAGTATGATTTTTCCGGTAGCATCGCTAGCAAATATGGCATGGGGAACCAGGTTAATGATTTGCTTTAGCTGTGCTTCACTGAGCGATAACTCACGTGTTCGACGCTTAACTTCTCGACGTAAAATAACAGCCAATAGCGTAACGAAAACCATACTGCCCAGCAGTATATAAAGTGTGTACAACAACCACTTGGGGAACTCGGTTTTTGCTTCACGATTGATCCAGCGATCGGTAATTTGATAATAAACGGATTGATTGTCCGCTTTCCATTTCAGTAGCGATTCGTCGATGGTCTGTAACAGTTCAGAGTTCAAACCTTTTTTAGTCGCAAATAAAACAGGAAACGGATTAAACATGAGATCCGAACGTGCGACACGGTACTGGTCCTCGATCACGAATCCGTAATGACTGTTTACTATACCTGCTTTCACCTGCTTTGAATCGATGGCCTCAAACACTTGCTGAAACGAATCCATCGGTCGAATCACACAATCAACACCGAAGTTTTTACACAATTCAATAAATCGCAAACCACTAATGCCATTTCGTAATACCGCGACTTCTTGGTGGTCCAGCTCTAGAAAATTTCGAATTTCATAACCGGGCTGTGTGTACAATTGCCCCCAAACACTGAGGACACTTTGCTCAGAAAAGTCAAAATAACGTGCTCTTTCTTCTGAAAAGCCAATGGCGCTCATAACATCAAGCTCACCACGTTGAAGTCGCTCCAATTGATTGGCCCAACTGTCCATCACCCACTCAACTTGCCAATGATTCAACCGAGCCACTTCTTCAACCAACTGTGGCAGAATACCAACCGTTTCACCTTGCTCATCAATAAACACCAGAGGTGGCATTGGCGCACCACCAATGAGTACACGGCGAGGAGGTTCGGCTGCATCAAGTAAAGTAAAAAACAGCAACAGGCTGGCAGTTAAGAAAACACGCACAAGGTAAAATCTCAAAAAGTAGTAATTGTAACCCTAGCGCAGAAAGTGTTATTCACAAACAGATTTTTCGCTACTAGACTTAAATGGACTAAAAACTTTCTTGTTTAAAACCGTAAATGAGAAATTGTTCACATATTGCTTTGCATCATTAACGCCCTTAAACCGAACAATTGCTACAAAATTTCGATATTGCTTGAATTTTTTTACTGCATCATCAACTCTTTTTTAACACCTTTTGGAGAAGGAAATCGAAATGTCATTGCCCGATAACATCTTTAAGCAGGCAGTTGATAACGCATTGGATATTATTGTGATAACTTCCGTCAATGAGCACGATCCGGGGGACAATCAGATTGTGTATGTGAACGAAGCCTTCGTATTGCACTTTGGTTATCGCAAAGAAGAAGTGATGGGCAAAAGCCCGCGCTTTTTACAAGGTAACGAAACCGATAAAGAAACACGCGATCGTATTCGTGAAGCACTGGCACAAGGCTGGCCGATCCATACCGAAATTGTGAATTACGGAAAAGATGGTAATAAATACTGGATCGACTTAAAAATGGTACCGCTCTACGACGATCAAGGAAAAGTCACTCACTATTTGTTCATTGAGCGCGACTTGTCAAAGCGCAAATCAAGAGAACATCAGCTGTATCAGGAAGCGACCATAGACGGTTTAACACAACTTTATAATCGTCAACACACCTTCCAATTGGCAACTCAACTGCTTGAGAAAGCCAATCGCTACCAAGGTCATTTGAGTGCGTTAATGTTGGATATTGATCATTTCAAAATAATTAATGATACTTTCGGCCATCCAACCGGTGATCGTGTGTTACACCAGCTTGCTTTTCTACTCAAAAAACACATTCGAAAAGCCGATGTTCTTGGTCGAGTTGGTGGTGAAGAATTTTTAATTATGTTGCCCGAAATTGATTTAAAAGATGCGAAAGCCTTTAGCGAAAGGATTCGGCAACAAGTGGCGAAATACGACTGGTCACGACAAGATGTGGATCGTCGTATCACCATCAGTATCGGCGTTTCCGAATTTGTTTCTGATGATACACTGGAATCCCTGATAAAACGTGCAGACAAGGCACTTTACCAAGCTAAGCATAGCGGTCGAAATCGCGTGGTCGCATTAAGCGCTTAACATCAGTAAACTTTGCGATTCATTTATCGACGAGACAACCCGTGAGTAAGCCCACCTCATATCAATGCCCTGTTACACCGTTTGCGATAAAGCGATTTCCAGGCAAAACCATTGCCTGGCAGGAAGATAAGATTGCGGTTGAAGAACCTTTGCAAATTCGCCTTAAATGGATGCCTGATAAGCGCCAAGTACTATCCATTACATTACGCTCACCAGGCGATGATATAAATCTCATTCTAGGTTTCCTCTTCGCAGAAGGAATCATTCAACGACGTACTGATGTTAAAGCGATAGAACAAGAATACGAGTCGGAACAATTATTACAAAACCAATGGTCAATCACTCTCGCCGATCACTGCCGTCCCGAACTCGATAGCCTATCCCGAAATCTCACGGTACATTCGGCTTGTGGCCTTTGCGGAAAAACAACATTACAAGCGCTGGAATTAAACAATCCGCCAGCGATACCAGAACTCCATGAAACGATAACGCCGCAAACACTTTTCCAGTTACAGCACACATTACCGGCGCAACAAAGTGGCTTTCAACAAACCGGTGGTATGCACGCTTGCGCTTTATTTGACTTCAGTGGTAACTGCATTGCAATGCGTGAAGATATAGGTCGACATAATGCGCTCGACAAACTGGTAGGACATCAGCTGCAACAGAAGCATTTGCCTGCTAATCATCGCATACTATGGCTAAGCGGTCGCGCCAGTTTCGAATTGGTTCAAAAAGCTTTAATGGCAGGCATTCCCATCATATGCGCCGTGGGTGCACCGAGTAGCCTGGCCATTCAAACCGCTCAAAGATTTGGTATAACGCTCATCGGTTTTTTACGTGACCAGAGCTTTAATGTTTATCACGGTGATTGGCGGATTAAGTTCTAAGCTCTCATAAACAGTCAACCGTAGGATGAGGTGAAGCGAAAACCAATCAAGCAACTAGCAACTAGCAACTAGCAACTAGCAACTAAATATATTATTTCCAGGATAGAAAAATGTCGAAGAACATTACCGCATTGTCAAAACGCAAAGGTTTAACCGATAACCTGTTCGAACGCATTGTTGAAAGTAAAAATGCGGAACATCGACAACAAATAGCGCGCGACTTTTTAATTGGCGAAGCCATCGTACAGGGTACGGCATCGTTTTATGATTTTATCGATGGAAACAACGCCAATAAAAAAGCCTACGTGTGCAACGGCTCTTCTTGTTTGTGTGCCGGAACTCAACCAACCGTTGCGGAAACATTACTTAAACATTTTCGGCAAGAAGAAATAGGTCACGTTGCCTGTTTAGGCCGTTGCCATGAAAATCATTCGTTTCAAATTAACGGCGAGAATTTTTCGGGAAGTGACCTGCAACAAATTGACGCTATATTGAACAAAAATGTTGACAGTAAAGAAAATTATCATGTTCAGGCACTGTGTGAAACACCCATTCTGACAACGCCTATTGAAGACATCGCCGAGTATTACCAGTTATTCACCACATTATTGACCAAGCAGAGTCCAGAAGACTTACTGCAAGAAATCATCGATTCCGGTTTACGCGGCCGTGGTGGCGCTGGTTTTCCTACGGGTATAAAGTGGCAAGTCTGTCGTCAGACCAACGATAATGAAAAATACATTGTTTGCAACGCCGATGAAGGTGATCCGGGAGCCTTTAGCGATCGGTACTTGTTAGAACATCAACCGCATTCGGTACTGTTCGGAATGTTAATAGCCGGATACATTGTCGGTGCGCAAACGGGTATTCTTTATATTCGCGACGAATATCCCGACTCGATTGACCTTTGTGAACAAGCCATCGAAGAGTTTGAACAACTGCAATTACCTTTCGATTTTAACTTCAAAATCATACGTGGAGCAGGTGCGTATATTTGTGGTGAAGAAACCGCACTGTTACGCTCCATTGAAGGGCAAAGGCCCATGGTCTCCACTCGGCCACCTTATCCAGTCACCGAAGGCCTTTTCAATAAGCCCACCGTACTCAATAACGTAGAAACCTTTGCCGCCGTGCATTGGATATTACAGCAGGGAGCGCAAGCGTTTAAATCTCGCGGAAATCAAAAGTCCACCGGTACGAAACTGTTATCGCTCGACAGTGCATTTAAACGCCCCGGCATCTACGAAGTGGATATGAATACACCGTTACGTCATGTGATAGATGCAGCTAACGGTTTTAGTCAACCGATGAAAGCGTTGCATATTGGCGGCCCGTTGGGTGGTCTGGTACCAGTTGAATACATCGATAAGCTCACCGTAGATTTTGAAAGTTTTCACACGCATGGCTTTTTGTTAGGTCATGCTTCCATCATTGGCATTCCCGAGCAATTGCCACTCATCGAATACATGGAGCACCTGTTTGAATTTACGGCCGTCGAAAGTTGTGGCAAATGTTTTCCTTGTCGACTTGGCGCTACACGCGGTAAAGAAATGATTCGCAACGCCATTGATGGCCATTCAAAAATAAATGCAGACTTACTCGACGATCTTTTAGAAACGATGGAATTGGGATCGTTATGTGCATTAGGTGGTGGCGTCCCTCTCCCCATAAAAAATATTCTACAGCACTTTTTGGACGAGCTTTCTGAATACTTCACACCAAAAAAGCAATCCCATATTCCGATTGTCGAGGTAAACGCATGAAGCACCCAAATTCTAAAGGTACAGATTCAAAGCCCCTTGCATTTATTGATGGCCAGCCACATGAAATAATACCGGGTGAAACCATTTTACATTTCGCAAAGCGAGTGCAAAAACACATACCGACACTTTGCGACGACCCTCGACTTGAAGCCTATGGCGCCTGCCGTGTTTGTTCTGTTGATGTGGCCTTAACGGCCGATGGCCCTACAAAAGTGGTCGCGGCCTGCCATACCCCCATAAGCGAAGGAATGCACATTCAAAGTGAAAGTCAACGCGTACAAAAGTTACGGCGTAATATCATCGAACTGGTGTTGACCGATCACCCGCTCGATTGTCTGACCTGTGAAGTGAATGGAAACTGTGAATTACAAGATGTCGCTGCCGAAGTGGGTATTCATCAGGTTCGATATACCCCAGGGCGGAACCATTTAGATTACGAAAAAGATACGTCGCATCCTTACATGCGTTCCGATCTTTCCAAGTGCATCAACTGCTATCGTTGTGTACGCGCTTGCGATGAAATTCAAGGAGAAATGGTACTGAATGTCGATGGTCGAGGTTTTGACAGCCGCATTATAAAAGGCATGGATACTAACTTTGAAAGCTCGCCTTGCGTTTCTTGCGGTGCTTGCGCGCAAACCTGCCCGACAGCAGCCATTTCCGATACGTTTTTTTCCAAGTCCAAAGAAGCGACGGAAAAAGTAAGAACGATTTGCTCTTACTGTGGTGTGGGTTGCAATCTGGAAGTTTCGGTAAAGAACAATGAAATTCTCTCAATTCGAGCGCCAAACGATGCCGAAGTCAATGCTGGGCACACCTGTTTAAAAGGACGCTACGCTTGGCGCTTTTACAATCACCCGGAACGATTAACTCAACCCTTGATCCGAAAAGCGAATCAATTTGTCGAGGCAAGCTGGGAAGAAGCCTACGACTTTATCGTGCAAAAGTTGGTAAACATCAAGCATCAGCATGGTGCGGATGCCATTGCCGGCATTTCTTCCGCTCGTTGTACCAATGAAGAAAATTATCTAATGCAAAAATTAATGCGCGTTGCGATAGGAACCAACAATATCGACAGTTGTGCACGCGTTTGCCATTCACCGACAGCTTATGGAATGCAACAAAGTTTTGGCACCGGCGCGGCAACTAATTCAGTTAAAGATATTCTGCTCACCGATTTTATTATGATCATTGGTGCTAACCCAACGGCCGCACATCCGGTTACAGGCGCAAAAATTAAACAGCGATTAATGAAAGGGTGTGCATCGATTGTTGTCGATCCGGTGAAAACTGAAGTGGCCAAGTACGCGACTTATCATCTTCAATTACGGCCCGGCACCAATGTCGCTGTATTAAATATGATGGCGCATTACATTATCGAAGCCAACTTGGTTAACCAGGCCTTTATCGATCAGCGCACAGAAGGCTGGCAAGATTATGTCACCGCAATAAAACGTCTGGATATGGATCAATTGTCCAGTATTTGCGGTGTTGAAAAAAATTTAGTGAAACAGGCAGCCATTGCCTACGCCAGCGCACCTTCTGCGATGAGTTTTCACGGTTTAGGCGTAACCGAGCATTCACAAGGATCGCGCACCGTCATGAGCATCGCCGATTTGGCGATGATGACTGGCAATATTGGTCGGCCAGGTGTTGGTGTCAATCCACTTCGCGGTCAAAATAATGTTCAGGGTGCGGCCGATATGGGTTGCCAACCCCATCAAGGCGCGGGTTATTTGCCCGTGAATGATGAAAACAACCAACGATATTACCAGGAAAAATACGGTGTTGAGGTACCGAAAAATATTGGTTTGAAAATTCCACAGATGTACCAAGCGGCTCAACAAGGTCGTTTGAAAGCCCTCTGGATCATGGGGGAAGATTTGGCGCAATCGGATCCGAATCATCATTACGTTGTGGATAGTTTACAAAAGCTCGACTTTTTAGTGGTGCAAGAAATTTTTCTCAGCGAAACCGCCAAACTCGCCGATGTCGTGTTGCCTGGCGCATCCTTTTTGGAAAAATCCGGCACCTTTACCAACGGTGAACGCCGCATTCAAGCAGTACGAGCAGCCGTTAACCCCATTGAAAATGCCAAGGTGGACGGTCAAATCGTGATCGATGTGATGCGACGCATGGGTGTCGAACAACCCGATTATGATCCTTCCGTTCTATTAACGGAAATTTCACAAATCGTTCCTTTTTTTAACGGTGTGAAATGGGAGACGCTGGGAGACAACGGCAAACAATGGCCAGTGCTTGCAGATGGCAGTGACACCAAAATCTTGCATACCGAAACGTTTAAGCGTGGCCTCGGTAAATTTCACTATTTTGATTGGGAAGAAAGCAACGAAGTTGTCAATCATGGTCAAGATTTTCCATTTATTCTCACTACGTCCCGCAACCTGGAACACTATAATGCAGGCACCATGACTCGACGCACCAATAACAAAGATATTGTCGACGAAGATGTTTTGTTGATTCATCCGCTTGATGCCGAAAAAAAATCGGTGAAAACCAACCAAAAAGTACGTTTGTATTCCGCTCGAGGAGAAGTTCATCTCAAAGCCAAAGTGAGCGAAAAAGTTAAGCCCGGAATACTCTTCACCACTTTCCATTTCCCAGACGATATGGTGAACAACATTACCAGCAGTGAGAGTGATCGAGAAACCCTGTGCCCAGAATATAAAGTAGTCAGTGTGGATTTTGAGCGCGTCGCATGAACGCGCACTTCTTCAAGAAGCCACCTCTAAAATAGAGTTTTGATGTTGAGTCAAGGTGTAGATGATTGGAGGAGCAGCGCAAATTCCAAGGCAGGCAATAGTTCTGACATAATCGGCACTTTCAAGATAACTTTGAGTTAATCTTGAGCGAACAAGTGGCCAGGGTTAACTTCGGCTCTAATTGTAGTATCATTGCCACGAGTTGAAACCATAACCAAGCAATGAATATGTCCCAACCTTTAGTCACGGTAGGTGTGGCACTGTATAATCATCAAGATTACATTGTGCAATGCCTTGCCTCTGTAACAGAGCAGTCCTATAAAAATATCGAGCTCATTGTCATAGACGATGGATCTAAAGATAATTCTTATCAAGTTGCTAAAGAATATTTAGAACGTCAAAATATTAATCCGAATTTTCGCATCATTACACGTCCAAACAAAGGCATGTGCAATACTCTTAATGAAATTGCACGCAGTGCCCAGGGTGAATATATCTCCTTTATAGGTTCAGATGACTATTGGAAAGAAAATAAAATTGCCGATCAGGTCGAGTTTCTGGAGTTACACCCTGAGTATGTTTTGGTCCATTCGAATTCTATGAAAGTAGACAGTCACAACAATGAATTAAAACCGATTGACTACTCGAAAAAAGTCAACCAAGGCAATGTTTACGAAGCACTGATCAAACGTACCGGAGGCATTAATACGCCATCACACCTTTATCGAACCAGCATTTATCAGAAAATCGGTTACTACGATCCGACCTTTCGATTTGAAGATACCGATTTTTGGTTAAGACTGTCTAAAGCTCACCAGGTAGGCTTTATCAATAAAATACATACTTACTATCGTTGGCATGGCGAAAACTTAAGTGATTCCAAAAACGCATTAACCTTTTATTACGACGAGCTTATCAGGATATACCAAAAAAACATCGACGATAAAAAGCTCAGAAATTTCGCCATTGCGAAGATGTATAAAAAGTGTGCTCAAAAATCGTTGAAAGCTGGTCGCTTAATTGATACGTTTCAATACCTTTTAAAATTTTTAAAACAAAAATAACGTTCCCCCTCAATAACAAAATACAGGAAACGCTGCAAGATGTCGGATCAATCACTGAATAATTTGTATCAATCCAAAAAAGATTATTACTCAGGAACTCGACGGGAAATGTTACCTTTTGTTCCGGATAACTGTAAAAAAATATTGGAAGTAGGATGTGGCGAAGGTGGTTTTTTAGCTTCAGTAAAACAAAACCACTCTCTAGAAGCCTGGGGGGTTGATATCAGCGAAAAATCGATTGAATTGGCGAAAGATAAAATTGATAAAGCCATTTGTACCAACTTAACGGAAGATATGAGCGTACTACCCGATGGCTACTTCGATGCGATATTCTTTAACGATATGTTAGAACACATCGTCGATCCTCGATTATTGTTAGCAACCATTGGCTCAAAGCTTTCGGAAAAAGGTATTATTGTCGCTTCTATTCCCAATGTAAGGCACTTTAAAGTATTGCTAATGCTATTATTTGCAAAAGATTTTAAATACGAAAAAGCAGGTGTCATGGATGAAACACATTTACGCTTTTTTACTCGAAAAAGTATGATTCGCTTGTTTCGTGATGCGGGCTACGAAATAGAACAAGTTGTTCCTATTAATAAAAGCAAGTCCATCCGACCTAAACTCCTTAAACTCTTAACGTTGGGTCTTATTGGAAACGATATCAGCTACTTACAATTTGTTGTTGTCGGCAAAAAAAACTAAGTCTTGTTTTTATGTGATTTTTCGGTCTGCTTAAACCATAATCCCATAAAATCTTTCGTTAATTTTTGTTCAATTTCAATGGCTAATTCAGTGGGACAAAAAATCGTAAACTGCATAACCAGTTTACCCAAATCGGTGGTCTGAACCCGTATATCCGGTTCTGGTCCATGAATATTGACGTCCAGCCTCTTTTCTATCAACAAACTGTACCGCTGCGCAACATCATGAAATGACTCACAATACTGCTTGGCCTTATCCAACATCGACTGTTTAATCTTAAAAATATCGACCAAGGGCTCAACCGTTATTTCGAAACAATGTGAAGCATAGCGCTTCAAATAGTTAAAGTTTTTAACTGCCATGGTTACGAAGCGGCTATTAGGTACGGTCAGTGTTTTACCTGTGTAAGTGTAGGTATGATAGTCTACTTCAAGTAACGTCACTTTTAACCAGTCACTGTTAGCCACCTCGCCGCAATGTTCATCAACCTGGATCCAATCACCGACTGCAAAGGGTTTGGTGCTGTAAATATAAACAAAACCCAATAAGCATTGTATGTATTCTCGAGTAGCAAGAATAATCGCTACAGTAAAGGCGGCGATGGATAAAGCAAAACTTTGAATTTCGACCGACCAGATGATAAAAATCAGAATAAAAACTAAGAAATTACTCAAGTTACGAATGGCAGAAATCATGGAGCGTCGATCAATGCGCTTGCGCTTTGCTCGCTTACGAATTGAGCGAATGATCGCTTCACGGATCACTAACATGAGAACTACGAAAATGACAGAACTCAATGCCTTATGGTCAAAGATCAGAGCTACAGTTTGTTCAAGTAATGACATTAGACTGGTTATTGTTCAGAATATTTAATTAATGGGCGTTGACTAATGGTCCGGCAACTTCGGTTCGCTTCGCTTTTCCAGCAAGCACTTCTACAATGGTTAAAGCGAACTCAATAGCCGTTCCTGGACCTTGGCTTGTAATGATTTTTTGATCACGATCAATGACAACATGGTCATGAGCTCGTATCACCGTTGACGGCAAATGCGAATGAAATCCAGGATGACAAGTGGCGATTTGTCCAAGTAAGCGATGTTTATATAGTATGACAGCGGGAGCCGCACAGATGGCACCAATCCAGCGTTGTCTTTTTTTCTGCTCCTGCAATAGCTGAAGCAACCTGACATTCTCAGCAAGATGCTGCGCTCCTGGCATACCACCCGGTAGTACAATAGCGTCGAATTTTTGCGCTTCCAGTTGATTGATATGCGTATCGGCAAATAATCGCACACCGCGTGACATGTCACAAATCAGTTCACCGTTTGCATTGCAGGCTGCCAATGTCGTATTAAAGCCGGCACGAATCAAAATATCGACAAGGGTAACGGTTTCAATTTCTTCGCTACCATTGGCAACGGCAATTAAAATATCAGCTGACATATTTCTTTTAAATTTTTTACAGTCATTGTCTCATTGTATCCGAACAACAGAAAATTACATCCTTGTAATTCAGGTTACTCACGCTGACCTTTTATTTACGCTTATGCAACTTTATTCAAGTTTGCTAAACAACCTTGCCATCCCTGCTGGTGTTTATCACAAGTTTCCTGGTCGACAAATTCTTTGTGGATCAAGGTTACCGACGAATTCTGTTCATTAAGTGCCGCAAACAAAACTTCCACTTGAGTGGTATGCGGACTGCCTTCCCATTGCCAACTGAATGCAATTTTTTGATTTTCAACCACTTCCAAGTATTCTCCACCGACAATATGTTGCTCCCCTGATGGATCTTGCATAACGATACGGTAACGGCCACCGGTTTTCACATCGGCCGTTGCTTCCGGCACCGTCATATCTCCCGGAGCAAACCAGCGCTTGATGAGTTCAACATCACTCCAGGCTTGAAATAGTCGAGTTAATGGTACATTAAAACTTTGTTCGATCGTTAATTGATGCATGTTCAATTCTCCTCTTGGTCGAGATTCAGGGATAAGCTTTGCAGTCGTTTCTGCCAGAAATTTCGGTAAATACTGATCCAGTCGAGTGCTTCAGTGAGAGGTTCTGCGGCAAGACTCAGATGATGTGCGCGTCCTTGCTGTCGACGGGTAATGAGACCGGCTTTTTCCAACACTTTCACATGTTTGGAAACAGCGGCAAGCGACATTTCAAAATGGGATGCCAGCTCGTTCATGGTCCTTTCCTGGTCAGCAAGCAAGTGAACCATTCGACGACGACTGGGATCGGCCAGAGACATAAAGATTTGATCGAGTTGAGCCTGTTTAGCTTCGGACATAGCACACCAATATTCAACCATTTGGTTAAATATTAGGGCAATCCAACCAAATATTCAACTAGTTGGTTGAATATATTTATGCCTACATCAACATGCTTTTCAATTCTTTGAGTTCCTGCTGAGATTCTTGCAGGATTTTAATGCTAAATTCCGGAGTCGATTCGCCGACTTGAATACGCCGAAAAGCAGGCAGATCGTTTAAATGCGGTAAATTATGGTATTTGTGTTTTTGTATATATTCATGCAAAAGGGCGATGTTAAGCAGATCCGAGTAATCTGGATACATGATTTGCTCTTTGTGCCAATGTTCCAGGTATTTCATGCACTGATAATACACATCACCCAGCTGCCATTGCTCAATGATATCGCAAGCAACCTGAGATTTGTGCGCTTCCACCAAGGATTCCACCATGTCACTTAATTTTAAAAAACCCTGATATTCCGCGGCAAACGAATAAATGGAAAGCTCACCAATTTGATGAAGCAACCCCGCCATCATCGCGACTTCCGGTTCAAAGGCAAGCTGACTTTTTTTGGCTAAAACGGCGCAAATAACCGCCACATCCACACTGTCACGCCAAATCTCTATTAATATTTTGCTTAACGCCTTGTCATCGGATTTAAAAAGCTCCCGCAGACTGAATATGGTGACTAATTGTTGAGTGGTCTGTTTTCCTAAACGAATCACAGCATCGGTCAACGATCGGATCGGTGCTACGCCTCGATACAATGCGGAGTTAGCCGAACGGATCAGTTTCACCGACATCGCCGGATCCAGCATGATCACCTGAACCAATTCTTCCATGGAGTGGTCTTCGCTCTTTGCAAACTTTCTTATCTTTACTGCAACATCTGGCAATGAGGGTAAAGGCAGCTCACCCTTTATAATCGCTTGCCTGATTTCCTGAGAGATCATTTCCGGTGTCAGCTGGGAATTATTGAACTCCACCAGCTTATCCCCTAACTCCTCTTCATTGTGTTTGTGCAAAATGTAAGTAAGTAACTCATGCTGAATCTTTAAAACCAACACTCGCGTAAGGCTGGTCGCCGTATATTTGCGCGGTCGAAGCGTCGCCAGCGGTCGAAGTACATCTTTACTTTCGGCCTCAACCTCATGACTTTTGCCATCTGCTGCAGTAAGGTGCAGGCGACCCGACAGGAGAAAATAGTCAAATTGGTCACGATCATGAATCGTGAAAAGGATTCGCCCCTTAGCAATAGGTTCCAGCTCTACCTGACCAGCAATAATCACTTTTTGCTTATCGTTCAGGTACTCAAACGCAGTAAACCGGGATAAAGCTTCTAGTTTTTGTTCAAAAGACGCCATTTTCGCTCCTTCGAATACCGCAAGCACCGCTCTTGGCCGAAGATAACTCGTTGAAATAACAAAAGTTACTTTGAAAACTTAGTTCACACCTGCAGAAATAACAACCGACATTCGAGTCTATTAGCGATCAAAACCTACCTATCCGTAACATTGCGTGTTGCCTCACATTTCCAGTGTAAATAAAAAATTGAAATTTTATGTCAAATCAGTCATATTTCTGCTCCATTTGGCTAAGTAATATTCAACTTCATTAATCACTTGCCATAATTGTTCTTTTAATCAGAGAAAACCGGAAGTTATGCCCTATCAGGATCAAATATCATCGGTCGCCTTAATAGCGGATCACATTCGTGAATCAGTAGACAAAGCGATCCAGTCGCTAGAAACCTATCATTCTGATACCGAGGCATCACCCGCCCGAAAAGCGGCCTGGTCAAACCTGTACCAACTCAACCGAGTATTTACTTTTATTGAATTGCCAGCGGCAACGGTGCTTACACGAGACATTTGCAATATTTTAAAAGCATTGAAAGATCCCTTTCGTCCAGAGTACGAAGTGCTATTGGAAACCATCATTTACAATTTGACGTTGCTGGAACGCTACATCGACTTTATTTGCAGTAAACCTTTCGACTTACCTCAACTGTTATTCAACCCGATCAACGAATTACGTAGCATCGCCAATATGCCTCCTTTTGCTGAATTTAGCTTTTTCAAGGTGGACCATCGAAAAGTTCGAAGTAATGAGAATACTCAACCCAAAATCGATCGTTATGAAATGGTGAAAGTGTCACGCCGCCTGCGCCAAATGTTCCAGATGGGACTGATCGAAATCATTCGAAAAACAAACATTAACGGCGGCCTAGGCATGATGGCACGCGCTGTCGATAAACTGGAACAAAAATGCGGTAGTCCTTTCGCCCCGAATTTATGGTGGATAGCACTAGGCGCACTTCAAGGGTTTCAGTCGGGTGGTTTACTGCTGACCAACTCTCGCATCAAACAGTTTGCCAAGTTGGACTTGCAAATTCGAGAGCTGAGTCGCATGGATCAAAACTTGAATTACGATAACCGCAAAAAAGCAGAACAATTGGCATTCGAGCTTTTGTATCTGGTTAACCTTTCAGACGCCAATGACGAAATCACACAAGAACTCAAACAACATTTCGAATTGCCCAACACCGGACTGACTGAGCGTAATTTAACTCAGGAGTTTTTGTTACTGAAAGGTCTCAATGAAGACGATTACGCCACTCTGTTTAATAATATCCTTGATACCATCTTGAAGGTACAAACCGATCTGATTGCCGAAGATTACGAGGCAGATTCAGTCGAAATAACCCAGCTGTATGAGCAATTGAAGCAACTACACAGCCTGTTCTCCGTGTTGGAGTACCTAGAATTACAAAGTACGTTAAATGAAGCCTGCCATCGAGTGCACACCTGTGTGCAAAAAAGTCAGCCATTGTCGGATCAAGATCGACAGTTTGCCAGCGCGTGTCTTTCACAAATTGAAGACACGTTGAATGACAGCAGTCAAAGCTCTCAAGCCGGTCAAACCAATCTTAAGCGTCATCAATTAAGTCAAGAGCAAATCGCTGCCTGCAACTTAGCGCGTAAACAAATCCATCAAATTTTTACTCAAATCGAAAGTTACAGTAAACAGGAATACGATCCCGAGTTATTAAGTTCTCTACCATCGTCATTACAACGTGCCGCGGATGAAATGCGAAAGCTCGATAATCACGACATGCTGACACTCACCAATGAATTGATCGAGTTGTGTGAGTCGCATTTCCTAAAACAATCGGCAAGCTTATCTGAACTCGAGTTGCTGGCAGATATTCTCTGTAGCATTGAATTTTTTCTGGAAACACAGGAAAACCAATACACACCCAGCCCGAAAATTTACCAATTCGCCGACGAAACACTGGCAAAATTAAAAGCTTTTGCACAAGTTTAACTTATGCACTGGTTACTACTGGTTACCCTGATTTGGGCGTTTAGCTTCTCCCTTATCGGGGTTTACCTTGCAGGAGAAGTGGATGGTTTTATTGCCGTTTGCAGTCGCATGGTATTGGCGACACTGATTTTTCTCCCGTTTCTGAAAATCCGTCAAAATCAACTCACAACACAACTCAAATTAATGCTGATTGGTGCAGTGCAAATTGGTGTTATGTATCTTTTTTTCTATCACAGCTTTCTTTACCTATCTGTCGCTGAAGTTTTATTGTTCACCATTTTCACTCCCCTCTACGTAACATTAATTGACGATGTTTTTTTTATTAAACACATGCGCTTTCACTGGCTCGGTCCAGCAGCATTGGCAGTAATAGGTGCTGCAATAATCCGATACCACAGTGTCAGCTCCGAATTCCTTGTTGGTTTTCTTTTGGTTCAGGCAGCCAATATTTGTTTCGCGTTTGGACAAGTTGCCTACAAACGATTGGAGCTGGGTGACCATATACAACAAAAGCACTCGTTCGCACTGTTTTTTATCGGAGCCACTATCGTTAGCTTTATTGCCATGGGACTGTTTGCTGACTTTAGTAAACTTCCAAAAAGCACTATAGAAATCAGTGTGTTGCTTTGGCTCGGTGTCGTTGCTTCTGGTCTCGGTTATTTTTTATGGAACTACGGTGCAAAACAAGTGAATACAGGACAATTAGCAACAATGAACAATGCACTTATTCCAGCAGGACTATTGGTTAACTTTTTAATTTGGGAAAAGCCAACCAATTATTTCACGTTAACCGTTGGTGGCATTTTAATTGCTTTATCCGTTTATTTAACGCGTAGAAAAACAACACATTCTTAATCGATGCCTATTAAAAAAAACAACTGATTTCATGGCACTTGAGTGAGCTCTAAACGACAGCCCCCAATGAGAAGTACTTCATCATAACAACCTCCTTAATCTCTCTATGTAATCTAACAGACCAGCAAAAGCATCTCGAATTGCAAATAGTTTCAATTTGAGATTTACAATCCGTTTACATTAAAAATAAGTTTACCTAGGATGATCTCGCCTTGAGTTTATCGCTCTTGGCTTTTTTAAATTAAATGGAGACATAATTAAAATGAAAAATACATTAGCAAGAAAAGCAACATTATTATTACTTAGCGCTGCAGCGAGCAGCTTTGCTTTAGCCAGCAACAAAAATATAAAAGACATACCCGAAGTAGAAGCGGATAAAGCAGCACCTATGGCCGCATCATCAAGCACCACAATGAAGTGTTTAGTCGACACACCGAAATGGGACAGCTGGGGCTACGGAAATTGTTTCTCTGCGGATTGGGCTCGTACCACAACGGCTTACTTTCAAATCGAAGGTGGCCCTTCCAGTAATTATAAAGTCTATTGGTCCGACTCTCGATGCAGCAATACTTCCAAAAGTTGCTCATTGCCGATTAGACAATATCAATCGATTTCTTTAAGTGCAGATATTCTCGATCTATCCAACAATACCTTTACCTCGGCGCAAGCGACAGCGCACTACGAAGGTATGCACTAATCGATGGATGCGCCTGAATATTCAGGCGCATTTTAGATCATTTGAATGGTATTTTATTTCCTTGCTCATCCACATTCACAAACGTAATTCGAGTTTCAAACAAAAGCGTTTCTGACTGCTCTCGCGTTCCCGTAACAGAGACATGGTAGTTTAAAGACGTTAGGCCTTTCTTTTCCAGTTGAACTGCAAAGCGAATGATCTCACCACACTCTATACGATGTTTAAATTCGACATTATCGAGCGCAACGGTCACAAAACGACGACCAGGAAAATGTAAATTGGCCGACATATAGGCCACTTCATCAATCCACATCAATAAATACCCACCAAACAAAGAGCCTTGGTGATTCATATGTTCTGGCAACACCAATTTGTGATGTTGCATTACTTTTGTATTCGACATAAACAATACCTTTGCGAGTTGCGAGTTGCGAGTTGCGAGTTGCGAGAAAATTATGATATTTCATTTTTTTCAAAAAACAGGTCCGTTT
Source organism: Pleionea sp. WD8-19 (assembly GCF_055326765.1). NCBI lineage: Bacteria > Pseudomonadati > Pseudomonadota > Gammaproteobacteria > Oceanospirillales > Pleioneaceae > Pleionea > Pleionea sp. WD8-19. The sequence continues at coordinate 176,341 of NZ_JBUZOU010000007.1, forward strand.
TTACTCGGTACTCGAAACTCATGACTCGTAACTGATTTTCTTTTACCACTGCAAAGCAGCACCCGCTTGGTATTCAGTCACACGAGTTTCAAAAAAGTTTTTCTCTTTCCGCATATTGGCTTGTTCATCGAGCCAGTTCAATGTTGCTTCGGCGCCAGGAAAAGGTTCGGCAATTTTTAACTGCTTGGCTCGACGATTCGCCAAAAATCGAAACTGCTCGCTGTGGGCTTCGGCAGAATAACCCAATATGGGTTCAGGCAATAAAAACTTAGCGTAAGCGGATTCTGCAGCTTCTGCTTCCATCCACATTTCGATTAATGCTTTGGGATCCAGAGTCAAATTTTCTTCTTTTAGTATTTCTTTAACAACTCGAATACCAAAAGCACAATGCAACACTTCATCCCGCATGATGTATTGTAACTGTTCTCCCGTTCCTTTCATTAACCCTCGGCGCTGTAAAGCAAATACAGGACTGAACCCATTATAGAACCAACAACCTTCAAAAACGGCAGCGAAAAACAGGTACGACATAATAAACAGCTCAAGATCATCACGATTTCGCAAATCGATAGAAGAGCTCATGACCGCATTTAATCGACGATTGGCAATTTTAATTTTACTGTAAATGGCGGGCATCACCCGATAGCGATTGTAAATGTCTCCCTGCTCCAGGCCAATGGTCTCGATACAATGTTGATACGTCCAAGTATGGAGTGACTCTTCGTAAACCTGACGGGCCTGATATATTTGCAGTTCCGGCGCACTCATCTTTTCCATGACCGCCAATCCGATATTGCGCATCGCAAGAATATCCGAAGTCGTCAGATACGCCAGTACATTTTCATAAACGTGTTTTTCTTCAACGGTCAACTTGTGATGATAATCGTGCACATCCTGTGTCATATTAATATCCAGAGGCGTCCAGTGATTTTTATTGCCGTTCAAAAAAAACTCCCAGGCCCAAGGGTATTTAAAAGGTGCCAATTGATTGACATCGGTTAACCCGTTAACCACTCGTTTGTCTTCCGCTCGTACCGGCGGTAATACATCGTTAAATGACTCTTCAACTTTCGTCGGTTGCGACTCCGTTACCGTTTCAATTTCAAGAGGCGGTATTGCAACCGCGAGCGGGTTATCCCAATTTAATGCTTTCATCATTTTCTCCTTACTGGCAGGCTTCGCAATCGGGGTCGAGAATAGAACAGACTTTCGCTTCAGTCGCAATCATCGATTCCTCAGCGTTTTCAGGAGCTTGATCTTTCACACTGAATTTTTCCGCCTGAGTGGCACCCAATGAACGTAAGTAGTAGGTGGTTTTGAGTCCACGCGACCACGCTGTCTTGTACAAGTTATCCAATTTTTTTCCGGACGGTTCCGCCATGTACAGGTTTAAACTCTGCGCTTGGTCGATCCATTTTTGACGACGTGCTCCGGCTTCCACCAACCAACGCGGATCGATTTCAAATGCGGTAGCAAAAATCGACTTAACTTCAACGGGTATGCGCTCGATCGGTTGAACGGAACCATCAAAATATTTCAGATCATTGATCATCACACTGTCCCATAGACCTAACTGTTTAAGCCTGGTGATCAAGGCGTGGTTACTCACGGTAAACTCACCGGACAAGTTGGATTTCACATACAGGTTTTGATAAGTCGGCTCAATGGATTGCGAAACGCCAACGATATTTGAAATGGTGGCGGTTGGCGCGATGGCCATCACATTCGAGTTTCGCATGCCATATTGTTGTACCAGCTTACGAACAGGTTGCCAGTCCAAATGTGCAACGGTATCGAATGTACAATAGCCTTCTCCGCGTTGACGCTGTAACTCTATTAAAGAATCAATCGGAAAAATATTCTGTTCCCACAAGGATCCCGTATAACTTTCATAACAACCACGCTCTTGTGCTAACAATGCCGAAGCTTCAATCGCAAAATAGGAAATTTGCTCCATGGTCCGATCCGCAAACTGAACGGCCTCTACACTCGCATACGGAATATTCAACAAATACAACGCGTCCTGAAAGCCCATCAGCCCCATACCAATCGGTCGATGTTTTAAGTTCGAATTACGCGCTTTCTCCACGGGGTAAAAATTTATGTCGATGACATTATCCAGCATTCGAACTGCGGTTCGCACGGTATTTTGCAATCGCGTCACATCCAACTCTGCATTTTTAATATGTCGCGACAAGTTGACTGAACCCAAGTTACAAACTGCAATTTCCTGCGCATTGGTATTTAGAGTAATCTCAGTACACAGATTAGAAGAATGCACAACGCCCACATGTTGTTGCGGCGAACGCAAATTGCAAGGATCTTTAAACGTGATCCAGGGATGACCAGTTTCAAACAACATCGATAGCATTTTTTGCCACAACTGTTTCGCCTGCACTTTTTTGAACAACCGAATTTCACCACGTTCGGCCTTCGCCTCGTACTCACAATATTTTTGTTCAAATGCACACCCGTAAAGATCGTGCAGCTCGGGCACATCGTTGGGCGAAAAGAGCGTCCACGCTTCTTCATCAAACACCCGCTTCATAAACAGATCCGGGATCCAGTTAGCGGAATTCATATCGTGTGTTCGACGGCGTTCATCACCGGTATTTTTGCGCAACTCGAGAAAATCTTCGATATCCAAATGCCAGGTTTCGAGATACGCACACACAGCGCCTTTTCGTTTGCCCCCCTGGTTAACCGCAACGGCGGTATCGTTAACCACTTTTAAAAACGGGATCACCCCTTGCGACTGGCCATTAGTACCTTTGATGTGCGCGCCGAGTGATCGTACCGGAGTCCAATCATTACCCAGTCCACCGGCCCACTTTGACAATTGTGCGTTATCCGCGACCGCTTGATAAATGCTTTCCAGATCGTCATCCACGGTAGTGAGGTAACAGCTGCTCAGTTGTGATCGGCGTGTGCCGGAGTTAAATAACGTGGGTGTCGAGCACATGTAGTCGAAAGAAGAGAGCAAGTTGTAAAACTCAATTGCGCGTTGATTCGGATTGTCTTCTTTAATCGCCAACCCCATAGCCACTCGCATAAAGAAAATCTGCGGCAACTCCAATCGCGTCTCACGCCAGTGCAAAAAATATCGATCATAAAGTGTCTGTAATCCAAGATAAGTAAACTGACGATCGCGTTCCGGTCGCAGCGCTTGAGCGAGGTGTGTCAAGTCAAAACTCAACAACGACTCATCCAGTAACTCTAAAACCACCGATTTTTCAATGGTGGCCGGAAAGGCATTAAGGTAGAGGTTGTCGTCAGCTGCATCCAACTCGAGAAAATCGGCGACTTGTTGTTGTAAATTTTGATTCAACAATTGCGCGCAAACGTAAGAGTAATTGGGCTCTTGCTCAATCAAAGGACGCACGGTCATCAACAATGCCGTACTCACATCACGGAGCTTGATCCCAGAATAAAGGTTCGCTTTCGCCAGCTGAAAGACTTTGTCTGCATCAACGTCTTCGAAGCCATAACACGCGTTATGAATAGACTGCTCCACTTTTGATAAGGGTAATGATTGCTGCTCACCATTTTCGAGCACTACATTAATGGATTCTGAACTCGATTCAAGTTCCGCGGCTTGACCGGCTTGTGTCATTTGACGGTGGTGTGCATGTTGTTCGCGATACAGTACGTAAGCCCGCGCCACTTTTTGCATACCTTGGCGCATCAGACCCAATTCCACCTGATCCTGTATGTCTTCAATATTAATTTGACCGCCACTGGGAAACTGTCGCTGAAACCGGTCAACGATATCGCTGGTTATCTGTTGAACCAGGTTACGTACACGCGATGAGCCAGAAGCGCTTTGACCTTCTACAGCCAGAATCGCTTTGGTCATTGCCATAGCGATTTTTTCGACTTCAAAATCGACGGCTTCGCCATTGCGTTTGATCACCCGAAAAGTCGAAGGGAGTGCTCTTGGGGATAAGTCGGAATATGTGTGTTGATGCATGATGAGTCGCGTCCTTTAAGTTTATGAAAACCCACGCGACACCATTGAACACGGATATCGGCCAAATAAGAGACGGCCTCAACAAGACACCGACAAAAGTACCTTATTCAACTCAACGTGTCCAATCACCTTAATATCGCGAAGGCGCTTAGGGCCTGTTTATCTTTCATTAGTCATCACTGTTGCGTCTAAAACTCCGTCAATCTAGGCGTGAGGAGTGCGGTTTGGTCGTTCCAAATAATCGACGAACAACAACGAGTGACGGAGTTTTAGCCGCAACCCGCAGGGCTGGGGCTATTTTTTCACCCAGCCGCGTTGTCGGTCGCGTTAATAGAATAACTATTAATCGCTCGCTCCGCCTTGCTGGACAAAAAAATAACCTCCAGTAGTGACGACCAATGAAAGATAAACAGGCCCTTCTTCTTTGGCAGGTCTTCGGACTTCAGAGTATGGAGTGAATCACTCCGCCTTAAGTAACGGCTTCCCACAAGTGAATTGCAGTGCCTGTAACCCATTGTTCGCTGCTCAATGTTTACCGGTTACTTTCGTTCTCTGTTACCGCTGCGCGTCAGTTCCGGATTTGCACCGGATTCCCTCTTAGCAACCGACCGATATTCGACTAGGTTTCGTTCAAACATTTCGACTTTGTTTAAAGCCTAACCAACTATCTAGTAGTTGAACCAAAGCATTAATACTATATATTGTGATCTTTTGCTTTGGCAAATTGTTTTAACGATATTTTGATTGAGTGCTCGCTTCTCAAACATTTTATGATGGGTATTCTCTGTCATTCTGTTTACACTACACTTTCAGTAGAACAACTAATCGAATCAAGCGAGTCCATGCGCAGAGGTCACTTTCCCCAAAACGACGATCAACAAGTCAGTTGGCACACATTGAAGCAATTACTTCCCTATTTGTTGGAGTTTAAATCACGTGTGCTACTCGCATTGCTCTGCCTGATAGCGGCCAAAATTGCCAGTGTCGGCATGCCCTTTATTCTCAAATACACGGTGGATTCGCTGAATATCGAGTCGGACCTGGAAAAAATTCTGACGGTGCCAGTTGCGCTCATCATTGCCTATGGCTCAGTGCGGTTAGCCAGCGTATTGTTTGGAGAGATTCGCGATACATTGTTTGGTCGAGTGACCGAGCGCGCCATGCGCCGTATTGGGCTTACCGTATTTAAACACCTGCATGGACTCGACTTAGACTTTCACTTAAATCGACGAACCGGCGGTTTGTCGCGTGATATTGAACGAGGCACTTCGGGTATCAGTTTTCTGCTGCGTTTTATGGTGTTCAATATTGTGCCAACCTTGCTGGAAATCGCGATGGTTATGGCGGTGTTCCTTTACAGTTACGACATCGGGTTTGCAGTAATCATTGCAAGTTCGATTGTGCTCTATGTTTTTTGGACAGTAAAAGCCACCGAATGGCGTACTCGTTACGTTCGCGAAGCCAACGAAGCCGACTCGAGAACGAATACGGCAGCCGTTGACAGCCTACTCAATTATGAAACGGTTAAATATTTTAATAACGAAAGTTACGAAGCGCATCGTTACGATCAGGATCTCGCTGACTGGGAGCAAGCACGCCGTAAAAATCGCCTGACTTTATTTGCACTAAACGGTGGCCAATCAATGGTAACAGCCGTTTCAATGACATCGATGATGATGCTGGCCGCGTATAACATCGTAGATGGCAAAATGACGCTCGGCGATTTTGTATTAGTTAACGCCTTTATGATGCAAATATTCATGCCATTAAATTTTCTTGGCTTTGTGTATCGCGAAATGAAAGGCTCCTTAGCCAATATCGAGCAAATGTTTGCCCTGTTACGACAAGCACCCAAAATCAGTGACGTTAAAAATGCGAAAGAACTTGTCGTTCACCAAGGAAAAATAGAGTTTCGTAATGTCAGCTTTCATTATCAAGCGGAGCGATCAATATTAAAGTCGGTGAATTTGACCATACAACCCGGGCAAAAAGTCGCATTTGTTGGCAGCAGCGGCGCTGGAAAATCCACATTGATGAAACTCATGTATCGATTTTATGATCCCGTTGAAGGACAAATTTTGATTGATGATCAACCCATTGATCAAGTGACACAAAACAGCTTACGTAAAAATATCGGCATTGTTCCGCAAGATACCGTACTCTTCAATTCCACCATCGGAGAAAACATTCGGTATGGCAATATTGAGGCTTCTGAAGAACAAGTTAAAAACGCAATTTCTCATGCTTATCTCGACGACTTTATTAAGCAATTACCCGATGGACTGAACACATTGGTTGGCGAGCGAGGCTTAAAATTATCCGGTGGAGAAAAGCAACGAGTCGCCATTGCTCGTACTATTTTAAAAAAGCCACCCATTTTATTATTTGATGAAGCTACATCTTCGCTAGACAGTAAGTCGGAACAATTTATTTTAAAAGCGATTAATCATGTTGCGAAAAACCATACCAGTATTATGATCGCACATAGACTCTCAACCATTGTTGATGCGGATGTCATTTTTGTTTTGCATCATGGCGAAATTGTAGAACAGGGCAACCATCAAGCGCTCCTCAAACAACAAGGGCACTATGCCCGCTTATGGCATATTCAACGCGAAGAGCGTCAACAACAAAAAGCAGTTGTTGAAGTATAAATTTCAGGACTCGACAAAATGTACAAAATGATATTCATTATTTTTACTTTTGCAATGACCCTAAACGCTATTGATCAGGAGAACACCTTATCATTGCCAGAAGGTCAAAGTTCACCACCCGCAACCTTAAAAGATATCCATTGGCTTGAAGGGCACTGGCGTGGTAAAGCCTTAGGTGGAACAGTAGAGGAAATCTGGTCGGCTCCCTTAGGTGGCAGTATGATGGGTGTGTTTCGCAACGTGGTAAACGATCAAGTAAAACTTTACGAAATTGAAATAATCCGAGAAGTTAATCAAAGCTTACTGTTGCAATTGAAGCATTTTCACCATGATCTTAAAAGCTGGGAAGAAAAAAACGAAACGGTGGATTTTCCATTAGTAAAAATCGAACCGAATGCGGCTTATTTTGATGGATTTACAATTAAACGCATCAATGAGAATACGATTGAAATGTTTGTCGTTGTGGCTAAAAAACCGCAAAAGAAAGAACTGCACATCATTTATCAAAGAGTCCAAGATTGATGCAGCTAACCAATGCCACTCAATACGATGCTATTCAAATAAGTGAATGGTTTAACACGAAAAACGAAGTGCTTTTTTGGGGCGGCCCAAATTTTCGCTTCCCTTTTACCGAACAAACCTTTCTAGAAGATATAAAACTGAACGCCTTACCGAGCAAAGTTTTAAAGCAGGATCAAAAAATACACGCGTTCGGTCAGTTTTATTTGCGTCAGGGTCGTTGTCACTTGGGTCGATTGGTCGTCAGTCCCGATGCTCGTAGAAAAGGAGTAGGATCCGAATTACTCAGCCAATTGTGTACCAAAGGAAAGCAAGCACTGTCTGTAAACGAATGTTCACTATTTGTGTTAAAACAAAATCAACCCGCTTATCGACTGTACCACCGTTTTGGTTTTCGTGAACAGACGTATCCAGAGCCGATACCGATAGACGACTGCCTTTACATGACGTATCAAACCGATAATAGACGTTGAAAGTCGTGCAGTGAAGTCACTGCACGAAACACAGAATCAAGACCAACTGTCTTCGGTAAGCTCCCGCAGACGCTTTTGTTCGAAGTAGTTCTCAAGATCGCGCTTCACTTCGTTACTACTGCGTGAACTTTTGTGTCCTTTTTTTTTGGTAAAACTCAACTCGTCATCCCAATGATGTTTATGTTGCTTACTACGGCTTACTCGCCCTGAAGATTGCATGATATACCTCACTAAAAAGAGCACCTTCAGGCGGAATATAGGACTGACGAATGCGATTTTCTAACGAATTCTCTGATTGATCACGATAAATTTTTTTTGTTAACCTCTCCTTGATAACTCACTTATATGCAGAAAAATTCATGCCAAAATCGATCTGGAAAAAGTCATTTACGTTAAAGTCTCTCAACATTCGTAATCAAAATACATTGGCTAGCCACCTGTCGATGGAGGTTACTGAAGTTGGTGATGACTATCTGGAAGTCAGTATGCCCGTGAACCAGTGCAGCCATCAGCCCATGGGCCTGTTACACGGTGGAGCCTCAGCCGCACTGGCTGAAACCGCTGGCAGCATCGCCGCGAATATCGCGGTCGATGATGATCATTACTGCGTTGGTATGGAAATTAACGCCAACCACCTCAAAGCGATTCGAAATGGCGTCGTTCTCGCAAAAGCGTCTCCGCTCCATCTTGGTAAAAGCTCGCAAGTCTGGGAAATACGAATCACTGGCAGCAACGGGGATTTGATTTGTGTATCTCGATTAACCATGGCGGTACGCCAAAAGTCGAAAAAACCTGAATGAACGTAACTTTATGTTAAGAAAGTGCTTCACAGACTTATTTTTTGTCACCGAAAACCCTAAGATGTTCGACTCCTTATCGGATTTATCATGAGTGATCGGCTATGCTTTATCGAATGTCGAGATATACCGTAGTCAGACTAAACGCTCATGCGGCAATGTGCTGCACAATTTTGCTTTGTCTCTTTGTACACTGTAAACCGCTTTTCGCTCAATCATCGCTTCCATTTTTCAATCTCGCAGACACCAACGGATTAAAGGGCAATGAAGTCATCAGCATTTTACAAGATCGACAAGGATTTATCTGGTTTGGCACAACACAAGGATTGAGCCGATACGACGGCCATGAATTTATACATTTCCATGCAGATGCATCAAAATCAAACCGTCTATCGGACAATAAAATTTGGAGTCTGTTTCAAGACGCTCAAGGAACCCTCTGGATTGGTACAGAGTCTGGAGGAATCAACCGGCTGGACCCAGAAACCAATGTAATTACCCACTTCATGCACGATCCAGAACAACCTGATAGTTTGAGTCACAATTACGTGCGCGCAATTAACGCGGCGGGCCCCCATCATTTATGGATTGCCACTTCGGGTGGCGGACTGAACCTCCTTGACACACGGTCCAATACGTTTCAGCACTTCAAACATCAACCAGACGATGAAAACAGCTTGTCGAGCAATGAATTACGCTCGATTGAGCCCGATCATCAAGGCGGTCTTTGGGTAGGCACGCGATTTAACGGATTAAACTATATAACGCCGGATAAAAACACCATCATACGTTATGAGCTCAAAGCAGATTCTGTAAATACCCTGCCATTGAAACAAGTTCAAAGTTTGAAGCTGGTTTCTCCCAATTTACTCATAATTGGGACCTGGGACTCAGGCGTGTATCGCTATCAAATCGATCACCATCTTTTGCAACCACTCAGTACCGAATCGGGCGAACAGCAATCCATTCGTTCGGGCGTAGTTTCAATGACAACTGAAGGAGACAATCTTTGGTTCGGCACCACGAACAATGGCATATATCGTTATAACTGGCAGCGGTCGGAACTCTTACATTTTTATCACAGCGCCGCAGACAAGCATAGCCTAGCCTCGGGCAGTATTTACAGTTTGATGGTCGATCGAAATGCGCAGCTTTGGGCTGGCAGCTGGGGAGGAGGCGTCAGTTATACCCATTTAAAAGCTTTAAATTTTAAACGATACTATCATGTGCCAGGTGACTCGAATTCACTGTCACCAGGTCCTGTAGAAGGCGTGGTCGTTGATCATCAAGGTACCCTTTGGGTCGGTGTTGAAGGTGGAGGATTAAATCGATTTGACACAGTAAACCATCGCTTCGAAAAACTTAAGCACCAACCTAACAACTCGAACAGTTTAAACAATAATGATGTTGAAGTGCTTTACTACACACAGGATGATAAAAATTCACTTTGGATTGGCACACGTTTTGGCGGTCTGACTCAATACCTTATCGAACAAGAAGCTTTTCGACACTTCACACATGACGCGAATAATCACAACTCGCTTTCCAACAACGATGTTCGCGCCATCGTTCAAGACCAAGATTTGAATTTATGGGTGGGTACTACCAATGGACTCAATCGATTAAATGCGGACCGGTCGCAAATAACCCGTTACTTTTCAGACAACGTTCCGGGATCGCTGAGCCACAACAGTGTCTATGTATTATTTAACGATAGCAATAATCGACTTTGGGTCGGGACAAATGGTGGTGGGTTAAATTTGTTTGATCCTACCAACAATCGCTTTAAACACTTTCGTTTCAATAACAATGACCCATACAGTATTCGCCATAATTTTATTTGGGATATCATAGAAGACAACGCAGGTAATCTTTGGATTGCAACTGAAGCAGGGTTAGAGCAATTAACACAACAAGAAATCAATCAACCTGATGCGCAATTCATTCACCACACCAACGAAAAAGTGATCTCGTTGATAATGGATGAACAACAACGATTGTGGATGTCGTCTCCCAAAGGCATTTATTTGTACGACCCGAGACAAAAATACGTATATCTGTATGAAGCTTTTGATGGCACCCTAACCCGACACTACTATCCATCAAAGTTTAAAAGTGACGATAATCGCTTCTTTTTCGGTGGTTACGAAGGCCTTACTGAATTCAATCCCCATTCACTGACACCACAAAAACGTCATGAAAAAGTAGTCCTCACTTCATTGGCTGCCAACGATGAACAGCTCAAATTCAATAGTTATCAACTAGAAGCTTTACAACAACAAGGTCAATCGATCGAACTTCCATTTTCAGCAGCCGGTTTTACAGTAAAGTTTTCAACGTTGGACTTTCTCACTCATCAGAACCATTCTTATCGTTTCCGACTGCTAGGACTGGATCCGCACTGGCACCAGGTGAGAGAAAACGAGGCATTTTTTACTAATATTGAGCCTGGCAATTACCAGTTTCAAATACAGGCAAATGGTAAAGATAATTTATGGAGTTCCGAAACGTCGTTGTCCGTTACGATACTCGCTCCTTATTGGCGAACCCGTTGGGCTTACCTTATTTACACTTTGCTGTTGTTATTGATGGCTTATCAATACATTACTTTTATTAAACGCAAACAATATTTGAAAACATTGGAAAGTGCGAGCGTTAGTGATCATTTGACCGGTTTAAAAAACCGATTCTTTGTCAGTAAGTACCTACAACAAGATATAGAACTTTGTGTGCGACGCTTTCGCGATCATTACAACAAAGACAACAGTGAAGACCTAGACTATCTATTTTTTATCATTGATATTGATCACTTTAAGTCAGTAAATGATCAATACGGTCATAGTGCCGGTGACAGAGTATTGCAAACCTTCGCCAAAGTATTAATTCAAGTCTATCGTGAATCGGACTTCTTGATCCGGTGGGGTGGCGAAGAGTTTCTCGCGATCGCGCGTTCTTCCAACCGCGATCACGCAACCGATATTGCAGAACGATTACGGAAAAAAGTGGAAGGTACGGTATTTAGCATTGGCAATCAATGCATCGATATTACCTGCTCCATTGGCTTTTGCGCTTTTCCACTGGATAAGAAAAATATTGAAGCGATTAATTGGGAAAAAACGCTGGAATTAGCCGATCGCTGTTTATACGCCGCCAAGCATAGCCAACGCAATGCTTGGGTGGGTTTTACCATGGGTCATATTGAAAATTCAGAATCGATTAGCAAGCTTATAGAAAATACGGAACAGGCGATTAAAGACGGTCAACTCAGTTTACAATCGTCACTTCAAACAACATCACTTCAATGGATTTAAAAAAAATGCCGGATCAATCCGGCATTTAAAAATATCAAACATTCGAATGATTATAAGTACTTCACTTCGGCAATTTCATATTCAATGTCACCACCTGGGGCACGAACAACCACTTCATCGCCTTCATTTTTGCCAACCAAAGCGCGAGCAATAGGAGAGGACACAGAAATTTTATTCATTTTTAGATCCGCTTCGTCGTCACCGACGATTTGGTAACTGACTTCTTCATCGGTATCAAGGTTCACCAACTCTACAGTAGCACCGAATATGACTTTACCATTGTTAGTCATAGAAGTGACATCGATGATTTGCGCGTGCGACAACTTGCCTTCAATTTCCTGAATACGCCCTTCAATAAACCCCTGCTGTTCACGGGCCGCGTGGTACTCCGCATTTTCTTTTAAATCACCGTGTTCACGTGCTTCGGCGATGGCAGCAATCACTTTAGGTCGCGCTTCCATTTTCAAATGGTTCAGTTCTTGGCGCAGTTTATCTGCGCCTTGCTTCGTCATAGGTACACGGTTTTGCATCAGAAATTTACCTTTTCATGAAGTTCTTGGACAGACACTACTTTCTGACGGTTTTGATTGTTGATCGCCTGGGTTGTTGCCAGTGCTCCCGCCAGCGTTGTGGTGTAGGCCACTTTATGTTGTAACGCTGAACGACGAATGATAAAGGAGTCCGCGATCGCCTTTTGTCCTTCAGTGGTATTCACAATGTAATCCACTTCGTCATTCTTAATTAAATCGACAATGTGTGGGCGACCTTCACCCACTTTATTAATTTTTTGGCAGGGAATTCCCGCATCCAATAACGCTTTTGCGGTTCCGGATGTACCGATAATTTCAAAGCCACAATCAATCAGTGCACGCGCAACACTGGGTATCTTACATTTATCAGCATCACGTACGCTGATAATGGCTTTACCGCCTTTGGGAACTTGGCTGCCGCCACCTAATTGAGCCTTGTAAAAAGCTTCGCCAAATGTTTCACCAACGCCCATGGCCTCGCCGGTTGACTTCATTTCCGGCCCTAATATCGGATCGGAACCTGGAAATTTATTAAACGGAAAAACGGGTTCTTTTACCGAGAAGTAAGGAGGAATGACCTCTTGCGTCATTCCTTGTTCTTTCAAGCTGGTACCTGCCATAACACGCGCCGCAATCTTGGCGAGAGGCACACTGGTTGCTTTGGAAACAAATGGTACCGTTCGAGAGGCACGCGGATTCACTTCCAAAACGTAGATGTCTTCACCCTTGATGGCAAACTGCGTATTCATCAAGCCACGAACACCCAGCTCCTTTGCCATAACAGCAACTTGGCGTCTAAGCTCGTCTTGAATACTTTCCGACAATGAATGCGGCGGTATTGCACAAGCAGAGTCTCCTGAGTGCACACCCGCTTGCTCAATATGCTCCATAATACCGCCTATCAAGCAAGTTTCACCGTCGTAAATGCAATCAACATCCACTTCAATGGCGTCGTCAAGGAATCGATCCAACAACACCGGCGATTCGTTTGAAACACTCACCGCTTCGTTCATATATCGGCGTAATTCTTCTTCCGAATAAACGATTTCCATGGCACGACCGCCCAAAACATAAGATGGACGTACCACCAAAGGATAACCAATTTCATCGGCCAAACGCACACCTTCTTCCATATTTCGGGCGGTACGGTTTGGTGGTTGACGTAAACCCAATTTATCGATGGCTCGTTGAAAACGTTCACGATCTTCAGCACGATCAATGGCATCTGGTGAAGTTCCGATAATGGTTACACCCTCGGCTTCCAAGGCACGACAGATTTTTAGTGGCGTTTGTCCACCGTAGTGTACGATCACACCTTTCGGTTTTTCTTTTTTCACAATCGCCAATACGTCTTCCAGCGTAACCGGTTCGAAATAAAGTCGATCGGAAGTGTCGTAATCAGTGGATACCGTTTCCGGATTACAGTTCACCATAATGGTTTCGTAACCGTCTTCACGCATTGCAAGCGCAGCGTGTACACAACAATAGTCGAACTCTATTCCTTGACCAATTCGGTTGGGGCCGCCACCGAGCACCATGATTTTGTCTTTTTCGCTCGGGTTGGCTTCGCATTCTTCTTCATAAGTGGAATACATGTAGGCCGTCCCCGTTGCAAACTCGGCCGCGCAAGTATCCACACGTTTGTATACCGGGAGAACACCCAATTTATAACGCAGTTTCCGAATTTCTTTTTCGGTTGCGCCGATTAAGTCCGCCAAACGCGCATCGGAGAAGCCTTTTTGTTTATAACGGAACAAAGTCTTCGCATCCAAATCACCCAGCGGCTGTTTAGCAATTTCACCTTCAAGTCGAATTAACTCTTCGATTTGCACCAGGAACCAAGGATCAATATTGGTCAGTTCCTGTACTTTTTCCATACTGAATCCAGCCCGGAAAGCGTCACCGATATACCAGATCCGTTCTGCGCCGGGTACGATCAACTTTTGCCGTAAAACACCTTCCGCATCATCATCCGCAAGATCGACAATCGGATCAAAACCGTGCTTACCCACTTCGAGTCCACGCAGCGCTTTCTGCATCGACTCTTGTAAAGTACGTCCAATCGCCATTACCTCGCCCACAGACTTCATTTGTGTGGTTAACGTGGCGTCGGAGTTAGGGAATTTTTCAAAGTTAAAGCGCGGAATTTTAGTGACGACATAATCAATGGATGGTTCAAACGATGCCGGTGTTTTGCCGCCGGTAATTTCATTTTTCAATTCATCAAGGGTATAACCCACCGCCAATTTTGCGGCAACTTTAGCGATTGGAAAACCCGTGGCCTTTGAAGCTAATGCGGAAGAACGAGACACTCGTGGGTTCATTTCAATCACGACGAGTCGGCCATCAGCAGGGTTCACGGCAAATTGCACATTGGAACCACCGGTTTCTACGCCAATTTCGCGTAACACGGCCAAAGAGGCGTTACGCATAATTTGATATTCTTTATCGGTCAGAGTTTGCGCGGGTGCAACCGTAATCGAGTCACCCGTATGCACACCCATGGGATCGAAGTTTTCAATGGAACAAACAATGATGCAATTGTCGACTTTATCGCGCACCACTTCCATCTCGTACTCTTTCCACCCAATTAATGACTCATCAATCAAAAGCTCATGAGTGGGCGACAAATCCAGACCACGGTTACAGATTTCTTCAAACTCTTCCCGGTTATAAGCGATACCGCCGCCGGTTCCTCCCATGGTAAAGGAAGGACGGATAATGCAAGGAAAGCCAACATGCTCCAGAACTTCGTATGCATCGCTCATGCTATGTGCAATACCGGAGCGTGGCATATCGAGACCGATTTTACGCATGGCTTTGGCAAACAAGTCACGATCCTCAGCCTTATCTATAGCCTCGCGTTTCGCGCCTATCATCTCTACGCCATGAATTTCCAATACACCTCGAGAGGCCAGATCCAACGCACAGTTCAGTGCCGTTTGGCCACCCATGGTGGGCAGTAATACATCGGGTTTTTCTTTTTCGATAATTTTCGCTACCACTTCCCAGTGCAGCGGCTCTATGTAAGTTTTATCGGCCATTTCCGGATCGGTCATAATGGTCGCCGGATTGGAGTTTACCAGGATGACCCGATAACCCTCTTCACGCAAAGCTTTACAAGCCTGTGCGCCAGAATAATCAAACTCGCAAGCCTGACCAATAATAATGGGGCCTGCGCCGAGAATCAGAATGCTTTCGATGTCGTTGCGTTTTGGCATTGTCGATTGTGCCCTTAGTATTCGTTCAAAGTAGTAGGTGGTCTTCGCTCGTGGTCAATATCAGCGGTTTTGCTCCATCAGCTCGATAAAGTGATCGAACAAGGGAGCCGCATCGTGAGGTCCGGGGCTCGCTTCTGGATGCCCCTGGAAACCAAAAGCCGGTTTGTCGGTACGATGTATCCCTTGCAGACTGCCATCGAACAGAGACACGTGCGTCGCTTTTAAATTATCCGGTAATGTTGACTCATCCACTGCAAACCCGTGGTTTTGTGACGTGATCATCACGCATTCCCTTTCCAGGTCCTTAACCGGATGATTGGCACCGTGATGGCCGAATTTCATTTTGACCGATTTTGCTCCGCTCGCCAGCGCTAGTAACTGGTGCCCTAAGCAGATCCCAAATGTCGGGATATTTTTATCGAGAATGGTCTTGATTGCATCGATGGCATAGTCACAAGGCTCTGGATCACCCGGACCATTGGAAAGAAAAACACCATCGGGATTCATTGCTAGAACTTCTGCAGCAGGCGTTTGTGCGGGAACCACTGTGAGCTCGCATCCACGCGCTACCAACATGCGTAGGATATTTTGTTTCGCGCCAAAGTCGTAGGCCACCACTTTAAAGCGGCTCTCCGGTGCAGTTTGATAACCACCTTCGCGCTCCCAAGTTGAGTTGGTCCAGCTGCTTTTGGCTTTTTGCGATACAACTTTCGCCAGGTCCATACCTTTTAGTCCGGGAAAGTCTTTTGCTGTTTGCAACGCTTTGGCTTGCTCGAGATCATCGCCGGCCATAATCGTGCCGGCCAGTGCCCCTTTTTCTCGCAAAATACGCGTTAATTTGCGCGTATCGATGTCTGCAATACCAATAATATTACGCTGTTTTAAATAGTCAGAAAGCGATTGTTGATTACGGTAATTGCTCGCCAGCAAAGGCAAATCGCGAATGACCAGTCCGGTCGCCCAAACCTGTGAAGATTCCTGATCTTCTTCGTTGGTGCCGGTATTACCGATATGGGGATAGGTTAAAGTGACAATTTGTTGCGCGTAGGATGGATCAGTTAGAATTTCCTGATAACCGGTCATCGACGTATTAAACACCACTTCGCCGACGGTAATACCGGTAGCACCAATTGCGGTGCCTTCGAACAGGGTTCCGTCTTCAAGGACAAGGATGGCGGGTTGGCTCAAAAGGGACCTCCACAAATACTCCAGATACACAAAAAGCGGAACTCAAAAACTTGGATTCCGCTTTTTCGAAAAAGATATAGGTAACCTATAAAACAGACATTGTCCGCTACGGACAAAATCGGGGTATTTTACGTGATCTGAGTGGTGTTTGTCCATGTTCGAAAAATCGACAGCGCTAAAAACGGAAAAAGGCGACAAATGCCGCCCTATTATCCATTATGCAATCATCCTGAAAGCTGTCATCCTGATGCTACCTTCCTGTAGCTATTGTCCCTTGCACTTCCTTGTCAGACCATCCTAGGTCTTCTCCATTGCCGCCGTTTGTTCCCTGCCGCATGAGTGGAATAGTAAAGGATTCGAATTATTCGACAAGGCTCTAATCAGGGGCCCTCTAATTACTGTTAATTATACAAAAAGATAAATATTCAATAAAAACAAGTAGTTAACCAAAAGCGGCAACTTGAATATTTCAATATCCCTAGTCTTTTTTATCCCTTTTCTGAGTTAAGCTTGAGACATGGCTTACACACTTGGCAGGAGATCGCCCTGTTCTTTTCTTTAGAAGCACTTTTCTTACGTTAAGTATTGGCCTAATTTAACCCTAAAACATCCAGCATATCGTAGCTTCCTGCGGGCTGAGCAGCCAACCAACAAGCGGCTTTAATCGCCCCCTGGGCAAACGTTTGGCGACTGCGTGCCTTATGCGTGATCTCAATTTCTTCCCCTGCCATAGCAAACAACGCGGTGTGTTCCCCAACAATATTCCCGGCACGAATCGCAGAGAATCCTAACGAACCAGGTTTGCGAATGGCATCTTTGCCACATCGATCGAAAGCCGCGATTTCACTGAACACCTTGTTCATGCCTTTTGCAACCGCTTCTCCCATTCGTAACGCTGTGCCTGAAGGTGCGTCTTTTTTGAAACGATGATGCGCTTCGATAATTTCTATATCCGCATCATTGCCAATTATTTCGGCAACCATTTCCAGCAGCTTCAAACTCAAGTTCACACCGACACTCATATTAGGCGCCATAAGAATGGGGATGTGTTGCGCCAGCTTCTCCAATTTTTCTTTTTGCTGGTAGCTGAAGCCCGTTGTGCCGATGACCAACGGAATGCCGAGACCAACGCATTCTTCGGCGGTTTGCAAAGAAAAGTCCGGCAAACTGAAATCAATCAATACGTCCACCTGTTCTTTATGAGCCGCTAGGTCATCCGATAATAATGCTGCGTTGTTTATTTGTGGAAATTGTTTGTTGACTGGCTCACCGACCCACTTATGACCGGGTCTTAATAATGCAACGGCAAGCTCGACTTTGTTAGCACGATCCACAGCAAATAGTATTTCTTGCCCCATCCTACCGGTACAGGCATTTACAGCAATTTTAGTCATGACTCATTCCAGAAGTTTTTGTTATTGGTACTCATTGTAGCAAAGAGCTAACAGCAACTTTAATAACCAAAGGGTGTGATTGAATTAGAGCAAGTCCGTCGAAAAAGGACGAATATATTTTGTTAACTGCCGGTAGAAGTCGCTGCAGCAGTAGCAGCAACCGCACCTGCGGCGGCGGCCGATGTTTGTAGACTGCCTACAGCACTTTGATCATTATGAGGTGTCGCTAGAATAGCAGTACTGTATCCCAAGCCGGACAATCCGTTTTTCCACAATATTTTCCCTGAATCTGCTGCGAGTCCGTATAAGTGACCACCGGCATAGGCAATGATGATCTTTCCATGAACGATCAAATTGGTAAAGCTAGAAGTCCGTTTGAGGCGAGTACGCCAAACTTCATTGCCATTATCGGTATTTATAGCAACCACATGACTACTGATTGCCAAATAAGTATGATTTTCCACTTCGCTTGCTCCGTTTATGTTTTTTTCCTTAGTCAGAGCAAACTTAAAAACCTTACTTGGTCATCCCTTCCCAAAAGCTTTTCACGCCATCAAACCAGCTTTTCGATTTTGGGTTGTGACGGTTGTTTGCGTTTTTCAATGAATCCTCAAATTGTCTTAGCAGCTCTTTTTGCTCTTTGTTCAAGTTGACCGGTGTTTCAACAACGATTCGACAGTAAAGATCACCTGCGTGAGTGCCACGCATAGGGGTCACTCCTTTTCCGCGTAGTCGGAATAATTTACCCGATTGCGACTCAGCAGGAACTTTTAAGTTGACGCGACTGTCGAGCGTGGGTACTTGCAATTCACCACCCAAACACGCTGTAGCAAAACTGATAGGAACCTCGCAATAAAGATCGTTACCTTCGCGAGTAAAAATGGGGTGCTCTTTGACGTGAACCTGAACGTAAAGATCGCCCGGTTGAGTGCCAGGCCCGCCGGCTTCACCTTCACCGGAGAGACGAATCCGATCACCTGTATCAACACCCGCAGGAATTTTCACCGATAATGTTTTTTCTTTTCGTACACGGCCTTGGCCATGACAACTGCCGCAAGGATCTTTGATCATAGTGCCCTGACCATGACACTTAGGGCAGGTTTGCTGAACCGAAAAAAAACCTTGTTGCATACGGACCTGACCGGCACCGCCACACATATCACAAGAGGTGGGTGCAGTGCCTTTTTTCGCTCCACTGCCATCACAAGTTTCACAAACAACATAAGTAGGCACGTGTATTTTTGCCTGCGTACCGTGTACAGCTTCCTCTAATGAAAGTTCTAAGTTGTAACGTAAATCGGCACCTCGGCGCGCCCGGCGACCACCACCGCCACCTCGAGAGCCGAAAATATCACCAAAAACATCACCGAAAATATCGCTAAAGCTAGCACCACCAGCGCCACCACCAAAACCGCCTTGTGATGGATCGACACCCGCATGGCCGAATTGATCATAAGCCTGACGCTTCTCAGGTTCAGAAAGAATTTCGAACGCTTCTTTCGCTTCTTTAAATTTATCTTCTGCTTCTTTGGAGTCGGGATTGCGATCGGGATGGTACTTCATCGCCATCCGCCGATAAGCTTTTTTAATATCCTGCTCACTGGCGGAACGATCCACTCCCAACACTTCATAATAATCGCGCTTCGACATACCGGTTTAGCCTGTTTCTTTGATCAAAGTTTATGTGATAAAGACAAAGAACGCGGACAAAAACGTCCGCGTCTTATTTTGTTAAAAATTGCCGGACGACTCGACAAGTTATTTTTTATTGTCGTCTACTTCTTCAAATTCAGCGTCAACAACGTTGTCTTCTCCGTTACCTGAAGAAGGTTTTTCATCAGCGTGATCGCCACCAGCGGCTTGTGCCTGGGCCTGTGCATTGGCATACAAACGCTCAGCCATTTTCGCAGAAGCTTGAGACAATGCTTCGGTCTTGGCTTCGATGGCTTCTTTGTCGTCACCTTTAATCACTTCTTCCAAATCTTTGATCGCTGCTTCAATAGCTTCTTTTTCACCATCTTCAAACTTGATGTCTTCATCTTTCATGCTTTTCTTGGTGGCATGGATCAAACCATCTGCTTTGTTTCGCACATCGATCAGCTCTTGGAATTTTTTATCTTCATCCGCATGAGCTTCTGCGTCTTTTACCATCTTATTAATTTCATCTTCCGATAAACCACTCGAAGCTTTGATAACAATCGATTGATGCTTACCCGTCGCTTTGTCTTTAGCCGATACATTCAAGATACCATTGGCATCTATATCGAAAGACACTTCAATTTGCGGAACACCCCGTGGTGCGGGAGGAATATCTTGTAAATCGAATTTACCCAGCGATTTGTTTTGTGACGCTTGCTTACGTTCACCTTGCAACACATGTACGGTTACCGCAGTCTGATTGTCATCTGCAGTCGAAAACACTTGAGACGCTTTGGTTGGGATCGTGGTGTTCTTCTCGATCAAATTGGTCATCACACCACCCATGGTTTCAATCCCTAAAGATAATGGCGTTACGTCTAATAACAAGACATCTTTAACATCACCAGACAGAACCGCACCTTGAATGGCTGCACCAATCGCAACCGCTTCATCGGGATTGACGTCTTTACGAGCTTCTTTTCCGAAAAACTCAGCAACTACTTTTTGAACTTTAGGCATACGGGTTTGACCACCCACCAAGATCACGTCATGAATTTCAGACACATTCAAATCGGCATCTTTTAATGCCATTTTAAGAGGGTCTAAAGTACGCTCTATCAGATCATCAACCAGTGATTCCAACTTAGCACGCGTTAATTTAATGTTTAAGTGTTTAGGCCCTGTTGAATCGGCTGTAATGTACGGCAAATTGACATCGGTTTGCTGACTAGAAGACAGCTCAATTTTGGCTTTTTCTGCCGCTTCTTTCAATCGTTGCAGCGCTAATGGGTCATTATGTAAATCAATTCCGGACTCTTTTTTAAATTCATCCGCCAAATATTCAATAATACGCAAGTCAAAGTCTTCACCACCAAGGAAAGTGTCACCGTTGGTCGACAGTACCTCGAATGTATGCTCACCTTCTACTTCCGCAATTTCAATAATGGAAATATCAAAAGTACCGCCACCCAAATCGTAAACGGCGATGGTGCGATCACCTTTAGCTTTATCCATTCCGTAAGCTAAGGCTGCCGCTGTGGGCTCGTTAATAATACGCTTAACATCCAGGCCGGCAATACGACCCGCATCTTTGGTTGCTTGTCGTTGCGAATCATTAAAATATGCCGGTACAGTAATTACCGCCTCAGTAACCTTCTCACCCAGATAATCTTCGGCCGTTTTTTTCATTTTCTTTAATACTTCGGCAGAAATTTGAGGTGCCGCTTTCTTTTCACCTTTCACTTCAACCCAAGCATCGCCATTATCGGCTTTCACAATTTTGTAAGGCACCATTTTGATGTCTTTTTGCACGACTTCGTCTTCAAAACGTCGGCCAATAAGACGTTTAACGGCAAACAAAGTGTTCGTCGGGTTCGTCACGGCCTGACGTTTCGCCGACTGGCCTACTAAGATTTCACCATCGTCAGTGAACGCTACAATAGAAGGCGTGGTACGAGCGCCTTCGCTGTTTTCGATCACGCGCGCATTTTTACCTTCCATTACCGCCACACAAGAGTTGGTGGTTCCTAAATCAATACCGATAATTTTTCCCATGGTACTTCTCCAAACTTGAATTCTTTAATCGATGAATACTTTGGGTTATTTCGCGACAAAACACATCAAAATAACCGTAGAAATTGTCTTGCTTCTCTATCTTGGGGCGGTTTTAACCAATTCAAGCAACTTTCCATTCAAACCGCTTTATACCCCTTCAAAAGATAACTCTTAAACTTTTTGGTCAATGGAAGCGGCACTGGCTTTATTCACCACAACACGTGCCGGACGCACCACTCGACCGTTCAAGCAATAACCTTTTTGAAACACCGCCACCACGGCATTGGGTTCAAATTCAGGGTTTTCTTGCATAGACATTGCTTCATGCAACTGGGGATTAAAAGGCTCGCCCACAGGATCCAGCTGTTCAACGTTTTTCTTCGCTAACGTATCGACGAACATTTTCAGGGTCAATTCCATACCCTCTTTCAACGCTTTACTTTCATCCTGAGTTGCAGGCTGAACCAATCCTTGCTCCAGGCTGTCGAGCACCGGTAGCAATGATTCAACAAAACTTTCGAGGGCAAACTTATGCGCACTTTGTACATCGCGTTCGGCACGGCGACGAATATTTTCCACTTCCGCATGTGCCCTTAGCACGGCTTCCTGACTTTGCTGCACTTTGGCTTCGGCGTCGGCCAATTGCTGTTGCAAAGCTTCCACATTAACGCCTTCCGGTTCGTTCGATGCGGAAGTATTCTGCTCGTTATCAGTTTGCGTGTTTTCGGTATCGGATTGTTCGGCTTCCGGCTTAACAGGTTGCTCGGAATTGGTTTGCTTTTCTGTTGGTTCTGACATTGAAAATCCCCACTGTCTGTTGTCAGAAAAAATGTCATCATCACCATTAAGGCGACTTCTGGCAGGCTATATGGGGGCTAGTCCACCTGATTCAAGGCCGAAGAAAGTAATTTTGCGGTTATATCAACAATCGGGATCACTTTGTCATAGCGCATGCGGGTAGGACCGATTACCGCCAGTACACCGACCGGACGACCTTCGATTTGATAAGGTGAGGTCACCACACTGCAGGAATCCAGCCCTTCAGTGGCGCACTCTTCACCGATAAAAATCTGCACACCGTCGGCTTGCAAGGCTTTATCAAGCAAAGCCAAAACACGTTGTTTGTGTTGGAAAGCATCGAAAATGGCTTTTAAATGGGTGATATCAAGCTGGTTTTCAGCCAAATCGAGTAGATTTTTATCACCCGACAAGTGGTAATCATCGGTTGCACTGTCGGGGGTAATGCTTTTTTCCGCCAGCTCGACGGCCAATTGCATCATCCGATTCAGTTGCTGTTGCTCATCGCGCATTTTGCGCAATAGCGTGTCGCGAGCGCTGGAAATATCCTGTCCCACCAGATGATGATTCACAAAATTGGTCGCTTCGACCAACTCAGCCGCAGTCAAAGCGCGTTCTGTGTAGATCACGCGGTTTTGAACTTCATGATCATCCAATACCAACACGACCAAAATACGCTTTTCGGTTAACGGCATAAACTCAATATGCAAAATACGTGTAACCTTACGACTCGGAATTTTTACCAACCCAGCCATATGCGTTAATTCCGAAAGTAATTGAGATGTGCCAGATAACAACTCTTGCGTATTTTGTTGCGGATTCAAAGTACTCGAAACCTGTTTAACCAAATCCTGCTGCATATCTTTAACCGTAAGCAGATGATCGACGAACAACCGGTAGCCTTGATTGGTCGGTATACGACCGGCCGACGTATGCGGTGACGAAACCAGCCCAAGCTGTTCCAGTTCACCCATCACATTACGAATCGTGGCCGCACTGACCGAGAGGTTTGAGATCTTCGCCAAAGTGCCCGAGCCTATTGGTTGTCCATGACGCAGGTAGTTTTCTACCAAGGCTTTCATCAAGGTTCTTGCTCGCTCACTGACCTGGGCTGACATCGCTATAATCTTCGCTTTTTAACCGGATTGTTAATAGATAAGGGTTATTTGTAACAAGGTCAAGTTGAGTTCAAAGCATCGTTAATAATTCTCTTGAATACTCAAGAGGTTAGCAGTTAAAGTGAGTCACTGTTATCGTCTTAGAATGTTTCTGGATCCGGAATGAGCAAATCCGTAGTGGCGTTCCAAAAAGTCGGCATTGTCGGCAAACCGCAAAACCCGCAAGCCGCGGAAACGATACAAGTACTCCATGATCACCTTCTGGGCGAAGGTTGTGACATTTGGGTGCAAGACTCGCTGGCTTCCGATTTACAATCGACACAGGCGCATTTTATACCTCGCCAGCAACTCGGAAAGTCCGTTGACTTGATCATCGTCGTTGGTGGTGACGGCAGTATGCTCAACGCAGGAAGAACGCAGCTTCAGCATCAGGTTCCTATGGTCGGAATCAATCGTGGTCATCTGGGCTTTCTTACCGATGTGCGACCGACCGAAGTACCAGAACGGATCAGTGAAATATTGCGCGGCGAATTTAACGAAGAAAAGCGCTTTATTCTCAACGCCGAAGTGATCCGTAACGAAACCGTTATTGGAGACTCCCGAGCTGTCAATGAAGTGGTGATCCATCCTGGTGAAATTTCCAAAATGCTGGAATTTGAACTCTTCATTAACCAACAGTTTGTTTACAGTCAGCGCTCCGACGGCCTTATCATATCAACACCTACCGGCTCTACCGCTTATGCCTTATCCGGTGGTGGCCCCATCATTTCACCCATTGTTGATGCCTTAGTGTTGGTTCCCATGTTTCCACACACGTTATCAAGTCGCCCCATCGTGATTGACGCCAACAGTATTGTCGAACTGGTCATCGCTCAAGACAATCGGCACTCACCCATGGTGAGTTGCGACGGTCAGGAAAATATGAGCCTTGCACCGGGTGATCGAATTCGCATTAAGAAACACCCACTCCCTTTGCGAATTCTTCACCCTTTATCGCACGACTATTACGAAGTGCTGCGAACCAAACTCGGTTGGGGCCAAAAATTATAAGCCGCTACTCAAGCAGCTAGTAAAAAAGACCTGACAAAAAAATGGACTGGATTTACACTAAGCGCAACTTTGACCATTCGGTGACAACGTTATGCTGGCGTCAATACACATTAAAAACTTTGCACTCATTGAAAAGTTGAACCTTGATTTACAGTCCGGAATGACGGTGATCACGGGCGAAACCGGTGCTGGAAAATCCATCGTCATTGATGCGCTGGGGTTGGCTTTAGGAGAACGAGCCGAAAGCTCCATGATTCGATTTGGCGCCGATAAAGCGGACATCAGCGCCAGCTTTATTATTGCAGACGACTCTTTGGCCAGTCGCTGGTTGAAACAAAAAGAGCTGAATGAAGACGGCGAATGCATTTTACGCCGAGTGATCGCCAAAGAAGGCCGATCACGGTGCTTCATTAACGGGCACAGTGCAACGCTCAGTATGCTCAAGGAATTGGGCGATTACCTGGTTGATATTCATGGTCAGCACGCGCATCAATCCTTGTTGAAACCACAACATCAATTAACTTTGTTGGATGAATTGCTGGACGATCAACAGTTACTCGAAGACACACGCACAGCAGCCCAAAACTACTTGCAAGTCACGCGTTGCATCAATGAAATCGAACAGGACGCTGCGCAACGAAAAGAGCGCGCCGAATTGTTGGCCTATCAATTGGAAGAGTTGGAAGCGCTGACTTTAACGACCGAAAGCATCGAACAGCTAGAACAGGATCATGCACGTGCAGCTAACCTGCAAGAACTCACATTAACAGCGCAATCGGCTTTCGACCAACTGTTTGACAGCGAACCCAATATTTACGAGCAATTGTTACACCTGCAAGATCAGCTGCGCGACTCAATGAAAAAAGACGCCACTTTGGAAAGCGTGCATGAACTCATGGCATCGACGACCGCGAGCCTGGAAGAAGTAAAATCCGAACTGCGACATTACCAAGACTCGCTGGACATCAATCCTGATTATTTAAACGAATTGGATGAACGCTTATCAACCCTGTTCGATCTGGCACGAAAACATTTGGTCGACATTCAACAATTACCGCAAGTGGAACAACAAATCCGCCAGGAACTGGAGTCTTTACAGCAACAGCAATCGGACAGCCAGCAACTCCTGAAACAACAACAAACGTTGAAGACACAGTATCAGCAGGCCGCTACCAAACTCAGCAAATTAAGAGCCAAAACGGCAAAAGGTCTGTCTCAACAGGTTACCGAACAAATGCAAACGTTAGGCATGGAAGGTGGAAAGCTTCAAATCTCTTTGAGCTCGGATCAAACGGTCATTTCACGTCATGGCTTCGAGTCGGTCGAGTTTCTGGTGACCGCCAATCCCGGACAACCGCTACAGCCTTTATCAAAAGTGGCTTCTGGAGGAGAACTGTCACGCATCAGTCTTGCGATCCAGGTGATCACGGCACAAAAGCGCATAACACCTTGTCTGATATTCGATGAAGTGGATGTCGGTATTGGTGGGCAAACTGCGGATATTGTCGGTCGTATGTTGGCCAAAATTGCACAGCATGCACAGGTGCTTTGTGTAACCCACCAACCACAAGTGGCCGCACGTGGTGATCATCATCTATGTGCCAGCAAGACACGCGATAAAAAATCAACAGCAACCGCTATGGTAACATTGCAGCCAGAAACCCGAGTAGAAGAGATCGCTCGTATGGTCGGTGGTCAGGATATAACCGACTCTACCCTCAAACATGCTCGAGAGTTGTTGGAGGCTTAGCGAGGTTCGAGGTTCGAGGTTCGAGGTTCGAGGTTCGAGGTTCGAGGTTCGAGGTTCGAAGAGATTATAGCTCCCCGTTCCCGCACCTCGCTCTTGTGTTTTATTTAGGCTCTACGTATAAAACCAGCGAATGATCCGCCAACTTATAGCCGTGGGCTTCTGCAATTTCCTTTTGCAATTTTTCAATTTCTTCACTATGAAACTCAATCACTTTGCCCGTTTTCAAGCACACCATGTGATCATGATGTTCACCACGTTCAATCTCAAAAACCGAGTGCCCACCTTCAAAATTGTGTCGTGCCACCAGCCCCGCTTGCTCAAACTGAGTTAAAACACGATAAACGGTGGCTAATCCAACTTCTTCTTCCGCTTCCATTAATGCTTTGTAAACATCCTCGGCACTCATATGAGGATCTTCACTGTTTTCCAAAATTTGTAATATTTTTACTCTGGGAAGCGTGACTTTCAGCCCCGCCTTTTTAAGTTGCTGATTATCCAAGGATCGCTCCTATCACTCTCAAAATACGTGTCAAAGGTTGGAAGGCCTCAACACATAACTCTCACTTGGCTCAATCCAAAATTTATGTGTAAAGGCATGAATTATGGATATAATACGCAGTTTAGCGGTCGAAGCCCAAACGAATTTACCAAAAAGAGCCAAAAATGCGAATTTTCAGTACAGTTTTACTGTCATCTTTTCTGTTTTTATCCAGTGGATGTTCCATATATAAAATGAACATTCGTCAGGGCAACATCATTGAACAAGACGACATTTACCAATTACGCAAAGGAATGAATAAAGCGCAGGTTCGTTACTTGTTGGGTCGTCCGCTGGTAAATGACTCCTTTGCCGATGACAAGTGGTATTACATCAGCACGTTCAAAAATGGTCGTACCGAAGAAGTGACTCGCAAAGAATTGATTGTTCACTTTGAAGGCGAATCATTGATGAACCTGAGTGGCGATTTCGAATTACCTGAAAACTTCGACAGCTCCGAAAATCAATAAGCCTCACGTCAGTCGGGCTTTTCCGAATTGCCCGACTGTTCAAACTCTAACAGCAATTTTTGACGCAGCGATTGCGGTAATTTTCGACCGCGAATCCAATGCCGCAACGTCGCGCTGGTTAACGCCATCTGACGTTGATAACGACGGCAATGCTGGCACATCATCAAGTGCACACGCAACTTCATCCGCTCCAACAAACTCAAATTGTCATCCAGCAGCGAACTGCTCATCTCGGTAACTTTTTTACAACTTGGTAACCCTAACATTGGCCTTCTCGCTCAAACCGGTCGATCACTTGCAGAACCTTATCGCGCGCTCGGTGCAATAACACTCTTACATTGGATGAGGTGACATTAAGAATGTTACAAATCTCATCCAAAGTGTAAGCACCTGTTTCCTTCAACATCAAGGCTGCTTTTTGATTATCCGGTAACTTCTCGATGTGTTTTTCGATACAGTTTTGCAACTCCTGTGCCTGCATCAGTTGATCGGGAGAGTCGCCATGCCATTGACTCGACGGAGACTGCCAATGGCCATGATCGTCAAAACGAGGATCGCTGGCCCAACCTTCACTCAGTTGCTCGAGCGAAATATTGCGAGATTCTTTTCGGCGACGAGTTTTCGCTTCGTTAGTAGTAATTCGCATTACCCAACTTTTCAAACTCGATCGCCCTTCAAACTTTGGTAAACCTTTCATCACTGAGATCCAGCTTTCCTGCACAATTTCTTCAGCGATGGCATTACCACCGATAGAACAGGCAATATAATACATGGGACCGTACCAAGTTTTCATTACGAGCTCGAAAACCTTACTGTCTTTTGCACGCAACCCCGCGATAAGTTGCTGATCGTCCGGTAGTTTTTCCGTCAAAATGGTTCCTGTAGCTGTACAAACCGAGTAGACTTGAATTTTAGGCTGAGAGTTACAGTCGGGTCAATCAAGCGATCAAATGAAACAAAATCGCGTCATCTGCATCAGTACTTCAAATTAGAATGTGAGCGCCTTTATGAACCTGATCCATACCTTGTCAAAGCATTATCAATCTGCAGTTTCTCAACTTACCCGATTCGACGGTTTGCCGCCGTTACTCTTTCGGCTATTTTTAGTTCCCGTGTTTTGGATGGCCGGTGCCAACAAAATAGACTTCGATACTTTAATGCCCTATGCCTCTACTGTGGATTGGTTTGCTTCACTCGGCCTGCCTTTACCGGCATTAATGGCCTTTCTGGCAGGCTGGACGGAATTACTTGGTGCGGTATTACTGGCCTTAGGGCTGTTCACCCGCTTCATCTCCATTCCCTTAATGATTACCATGTTGGTTGCGATATTAACGGTGCACTGGGATCATGGCTGGCAAGCCATTGCTGACCCTCATGCGCCTTTCGCTAATGAGCGCGTTATGGAAGCAGCAAAACGTTTGTCGCGAGCCAAAGGAATTTTGCAGGAGTATGGCAATTATTCATGGCTGACGGAAAAAGGCGGCTTTGCCATTATAAATGGCGGAATTGAGTTTGCGGTCACTTATTTCATCATGTTGTTGTCTTTGATGTTTACCGGCGGTGGACGGTTTACCAGTGTCGATCATTGGGTAAAACGATATTTTCCTGGTTATCATAAACAAAAGGATTAACAAAAAACACTCTTATATCGTTGAAAAATAAGAAAAAATATTCAATATTTTCTTACGATTTTTAACTTTACGTCGGTTACTTCATTACGCTATAGCTTTAAGTAATGGTTTTCGTTACGGAGGTCATTATGAAAAAGCTAGCGTGCCTAATTGGTTGTTGTGTCTGTGGGCTTTTGTTACTTGGCGGCTGTTCCAGTCATCAACCCAACCACGAGTATGTGATTGACAGTCAGAAAGTGCATGCCGTCGAACGCGCCGCAAGATCATCAACCCATAACATCGATATTATCTGGGTCAATCCACCGAAAAAACGCGTTGAAAAAAAAAATTAAAGGGATTCACCTTTGAAGGTCACTGATGAGAAAGCAGTAAATTTCACATCAGCTGATCTTTTCGTTTTTTTAAAACACTGACCCCGATAAAAATTGCCAACAGCCCCACCAGGCCGACATAGTGGGAAAATCCGGCAGGCAATAGCATTGGGCTGATAAAACAACCTATGCCAATTGCAATTAATGTCCAGCCTAGCTGCTGCATTTATAAATCTCTGATTGCAAACACCAATAATCCCAACCAGCCAACAAGTAACAATACACCACCCAATGGTGTTATTGCACCGAGCCAACGCCAACCGGTTATGGCCAACAAATACAAACTTCCACTAAACAAAATAATTCCACAGGCCCAACTGAATGCCGTCCACTTAATTGTGGCTGCTTCAGGAAAACGTAGGTGAAGCATGAGCAACGCTAATAAAGCTAAGGTATGAAACATTTGGTATTCCGTTGCGGTTTGCCAAACACCTTTTGCGTAGTCGTCTAACCGATGCTTTAATCCGTGTGTCGCGAAAGCGCCCAATGCGACAGCGAAAAATCCGGAAAATGCAGTGAAAACCCAGTAGAACTTCATCTTTACCACACACACACTTTGTTTAAACGACGCTTGCTGCCTTTCAAATATTTACGTGTTTGCCCCAACCCCATCATATCGTCAAACACAGAACCCACATCGATGTAGGTATTTTGTGGAAACTGTTTGTCCATTTGATAAATCAACATATTACTCAACACGCCGGCACTAAAAATAAAGACTTCGTTCTCAACATGAGTAAGGGAGATATAGTCCGAAAGTTCTTGCACCAAGCGATCGTAATCATTCACCCAAGAATTGGGGCCTACGCGAAAATCTTTTTTCACATTAAAGGGCAACCCCTGCAAATTTGCTTTTTGATGACAAACCATATTGATGGTTCGAGTTTTTAAGGCATCGACCGTTTCAGACAAAAACTTGGGGTAATTAGCATTAACAAACAGATTGGCCCAAGTTAAATGTGACTCGGGTTGCTTTGATTGCACGCGCAGTTCTTCGCAATGCTGATCCCCAACACAACAACGGCAGGGTAAGCCAACAAAATAACGGTCACTTTGATGCAGCAAAGAGTCACTTAACACTCGCCGATACTTTTCATCACGTGCATCATTTGGCGTGTATTTGTGTTCGCCATTGCATTTTTCCGACAGATCGATGGATTCACCATTGATCACTACCATTTCACCATCACCAAAACGCACCAGCGAAAAGTTTTCGCCGTTACAAATTTTGTCATTGAACAAATTCAGTTCGGAAGTAAATTCTTTTTCCCGAAACATTGAAATATCTTGACGAGTAGCAACAATCTGCCAACCGTCTTTTCGATAAAGATCAACAATGTTCGAACGCGTATCTTTGTGATCTTTAGTCTTATAAGTCGCTACTTTTAATCGACCAACCGCTTTACCAAAGTCCGGACGGCAACACCAAAGCGATTGATCGTTTTCCGGATGAGGAGGAACCAAAGTTTTGATATTCCCGTGTTTCAGCGCCATGTAACTGAGGTGAATGTCTTCCCCATTTTCCCAAAAACGCGGCTCCTCTCGCCACATATAATTAACGTACTCTTTACGCATAAACCAGGCGTGACCGACTAAATCCACTTCTACGGTTTGATTCAAATGCTTACCGTTCCATCCCGCTTTATTCTTACTGGAATATCCGCCACTTTCCGGCAACAAAACACCCGAGCCACCAAGAATTCCATCAGAGCCAGACTCTATGGTATTGATACAGTTCTCGAACCAACGTGGCTGCGGTAAAATATCATCATCAAAAAACGCAACGTATTGAGTGCGGACTAAGTTTGCCAGAGCGAAACGCCCCCAAAACAGCCAGTTCGTATTGGATACCACAACGCGATCCGCCAACTCGGAAACATCGAGTAAATCTTCTTCACTGCGATTGGACCATACCCAAATTTCTTCCGGGGGCACCGTTTGATTACGCAATGATTTGATCTGCTCACCTAAGTATTCTGCACGCCGATAAGCTGTGAGTATCACAGTAATGCCGCTGTTAGATGCTGGCTTTAATTCGGGTGCATCGCGATTAAATTCGATCACACCTTGATTGGCCACCTGCTTACGTAATGAGGCGCCACCCAGCTTGACTCGCCACAGCCCCATCACTCGTGTGTTCCACCACCATTTGATGCTTTGACCAAGCGTTTTTTTGCGTTTTTTCGACATAAGTTAATTTCTGCTTAAATTATCGTTAAACAAACCGTATCGTTTAACCAACAAGACAATCATTCCTGCATATGACGTATTTTACTGCGAACTTTTGACAGCGACGAATCGGGCGCATAGCGACCTTTGGTCACATGACGAATTTGAAACACATTAGGAACATCAACAGGCTCACCCCGAGTTCCGAGCAACCAGCGAAACACCTTATCTTCATAGGTCTTTCGCCATTTGTCTTCGGGCGTTTGATAAAGCCGAATGCGGTCGCAATAACCTATCGCACGTGCAACATCAGCATGAACTATTTGAAACGCTCCTTTCGCCTTATCACGCGTATGCAAACTGAAATCAGAGGTATCTATTTCAACGACCGTCGGCTCAGCCTCTTTTTTAAGTAAAGGGTTATCATCGTCCAACATTGAAGTGGTGCTTTCCTGACGAGGATAGACTAATGCATCGGTACATCCTTGCAGTTGCTCCGCTAGTCCGTCAAGGCAACCTTCACCAAAAATAATGTCGCAATCAGTAAACCAGATCCAATCGGCTTGGGTACTTTTTGCTGCGCGATTACGGCCAATAGCCCTACGCAATAATTCACCTTTCGATACCGGTTGCCAGTTCCACTGTACATTTTGAACGCTCTGTTTCTCAAAAAATGCCAATAGCTTTTCAGTCGCTTGATCTTTTGGGCAATAGTATACGGTGACGGTTACGGCGACCTTTTTTGGCGGGTACAATACGTAGCTGGAAAGTTGGTAAGCCAATAGATGCGAGTAGTTCCAACAATGACTGACGATTTCCAGTGACATAAATCCATCAACAGCCTTACGCTCTTCTTGTGTTGGCAAACGTTCTCGAAACCAGGATGCAGGTAGGGCTCCGGCGGAAGCAATTCGGTAAAACAAGCTGAGTATTTCATCATACCAACGCTTGGCAGGGAGTTCAGTCGGCTTCATTTAACATACATTGACTTAAGAAAATTGACGCGATCATAGCATATTCGTCACCAGAAAAGATTATCTACCGAATTTACAACCACAAAACCGGGTGGCATAGGATATAATGCCGCTTTGAAACCATTTGAATGCTTATAAAAATACGTGGAAGACAACACTTCAAGCATCAATCGCTTTGCACCGAAACACTGGCCAACGTTGCTGTTTTTTGCCATGGCTCGTTTGCTCGCTCATTTACCTTATTCCAAGCTGTATCGTGTCGGTCGAAGCTTAGGCCGTGTGATTTATTACCTTGGAAAAAGACGCACCCATATCGCACGCGTGAACATCCAAAAGTGCTTTCCTAATCTTTCAAAAACAGAGCAAGAGCATTTAGTAAAGCAAAATCTCATTTCCACCGGTATTGGCATGATGGAAACGGCCATGCTGTGGTTTGGCCCTAAAAGAGATTGGCATCAACTGGTTGAATTTGAAGGCCTAGAACACCTAGAGCAGGCCAAGCAAGCCGGTAAAGGTGGCTTGCTGCTAGCTTTTCATTTAACCAGCCTTGAAATTGGTGGCTCACTGTTAGGTACACGTTACGAATTGGGTGCACTTTATCGTAAAAACAAAAAAGTGCTGATTGAAGAAGCGATGGTAAACGGCAGAAAACAGTTTGTTCATCCTATTCCACGCGAAGCCACACGCGATATGGTGAAATGGATCCGCAACAACGGCTTCGTTTGGTACGCGGCCGATCAAGATTACGGTCGTCATCACAGTGTGTTTGTGCCTTTCTTTGGTGTTAATACGGCCACCATTACCGCCACCACTCGGTTTGTGAAACTGACCAACGCACCGGTCATTCCGATGACGCAAGAGCGCATTGACAAGGGTGAAAAAATTAAAGTCACGCTACACCCTCCACTCGAAAATATTGGCCAAGACGCCGAGCAAGATGCATTAACAATTAACCAATTTTTGGAAGACTACTTGAGAAAACACCCAACGGAATATCTTTGGATCCACAGGCGATTTAAGACTCGGCCGAGTGAGACGGATGACTCGTTTTACTGACGAGCAGAAATTTCGTTTACGTGAACTCTAAATTGTTTTATATCAAGTTTGGGATAAGCAGACGCGATGACATCCTTATCTCTTAAAAATAAGTTTCTTACAGCAAAATATACCAACTTTGGGTTCGCGTAAGGTCCTCGAAAAGCAGTGAAGAAGTCACCGATATATAAAACTTCTCCATGTTTTACTTCAAATGTAAAACTAACATCATCTTGGTTAAAAAAGTCCATTATGAAATATTGAGTTCCAATAGTGGATTGCGTTTCAACGCTGTAAATTTCGTACTCGCCTTCAGGTAATTTAAGGTGATATAAAATCCCTGTTCGATGTTTAAATTCTGAATAAGAGCCAAATAAAGGTTTGTTATTGTGTGTGAGATATCCAATATCTTTTCCGGTGGCTTTATTACGAACTCGATACTCAGGATTTTGCTGGCTTCCAATATAGGTCAAACTTCCAATTACAATCCCAGTTTCTGGAGATACCACCAAGTTTTGGCGTCCATCGGCATTATTGTAATTTAAAGACGCTTCTTTCTTACACGCCGCTAATGAAAAAATCAGAGTGAGCGATAAAACAAGTCGGTACATAGTAGGTGTCTCAAAGCATTCGAATATATTTTTCAGCATAATCCTTACCATCATCACCTTCTCTCTCGATGAATAGTAACAGCGTTGAGTAATATTTATGATTGTATGAAAGCCCTAACGTTTTAATCATATAATTTAGCGCATCTTCTCTATCTGAGTTATCTGGCAAACTTGCTTGTATTCGTAATCCTTCATTAATTTGCGCTTCAATGCCTGGAGAAATTAACTTTCGAGATATTAGCTGACGAATAAAGGTTTCCATCAATTGGTAATTATTTGACTTAAATACGTTGTGAGCTGCTGCAGTAAGTCCTTCTTGAAAACTTGCGTCCACTGGCTCATCTAACACTTTACTCCATTGGGAATACTGTTCATGTAAATCTAGTGCTTGCTCAACTCGCTTTTTAAAATAATAGTTTTCTTTTTTTGCTAAAGAATTTAAATACTCTCTTTCTTCTAACCCTCCGCTACTACCAAGGGTCAATAAACTCCAAGCTATCAAGTCTCTCACATTTCGACTTTCATTCAACTCTTCTTTCTTAATGATCTCTTTCAACTCTTGATAGACTTGAGTTGACAGCCATCCCTGAACACTTAATTTCTTCAATAAAAGTATTTGATCTGAAACTTGTAAGTTTTTAAACGTATATTCAAACTCCAATTCATCTTTTTGCGTAAACTGGCTGAATGCAGGTTTAAGAATCAGTAATAAAGAAAGTAAAAAGAAACTTTGAATACGCTTCATGATTGAAATTGGCCTTTATATATTTTTTCGAATAATCAAATAATCCTCAACCATTTGTGTAATATTAAACTCGTACCCTTCGGTTGGATCTTCCAGCGTTCGATCAAAAATAGCGTGACGTTGTCCTTCTGGGTTTACCAAAAACACTTTTGCGGTGTGGTCCACCAGGTAATCATCACCCTCTCCTCTTTTCATATATATTGCACCAAAATCCAAAGCAAACGGTTGGAGCACACCATGCTCGGCAGTTGCCCCCAAAAAGCTCGGATGAAAAGCATTGGCGTATTGGATCAATTGCTCTGTTGTGTCACGTTCTGGATCCACCGACACCAAAATGACTTGCGTTTCTTTTTGCACGGGCTCAGGGAGCTGATTATACATTTGTAATAAAGCGGACATTGTGGTGGGACAAACATCCGGACAATAGGTATAGCCAAAAAATACGAAACTCCATTTGTTTTTCAAGATCTCTTCGGTGATTTCACCATCACCAGACTTCAACTGAAAAGGTGCCACTTGTTTGAGTTTCGGATAAATCATTGCGTGCTTTGGTTTTGCGTTTTCTAATTCTAATTGTTCTCGAAAAACCAATAACCCAATGATAATTACGGAAAGCGTAATCAATGAATAAATGAATGTTTGCTTTAAGTAGTTCATATTTTTATTTCAAAGTAATGATCGACAAGCATAATAACAAATAAAAGCATCAAATAAACTATCGAGTAGCCGAATGTTTTCATCGCAAGCCCAGGCTGATCGGCAAATTTAAGCTTTAAAGCGTAAATTAAAAAAATCACACCCAGAACCGAGGAACCTAACAAATAAATCAAACCAAACATTTTGGTAAGAAATGGTAATATCGTCGCTAACAACAATAAAATGGTGTAGAAAATAATATTGGTTTTCGTGAACTCAATTCCGTGCGTTACCGGTAACATTGGAATATCCGCTTTAGCATAATCATCTCGACGATGAATGGCCAATGCCCAAAAATGTGGCGGTGTCCAAACAAAAATAATGAGCACCAAAAGCAACGCGTCCGGTGGAATTTGTCCATCATTGCCGGTTACAGAAACCCATCCTAGTAATGGCGGAATTGCACCAGATAATCCCCCCACTACAATATTTTGTGGCGTTGCTCGTTTTAAATACATGGTATAAACAAACGCGTAACCCACCAATCCAAAAAACGTTAATACCGCGGTTAAAGGGTTCACCCACAGTGCGAGTATCATCATCGACAAAGCCGCTAAAACAGCACCAAACAACAATGCTTTTTTCGGCTCGATCGTTCCAGTCGCCACCGGACGGTTCAGCGTACGCGCCATTTTGGCATCGATTTGCGCGTCAACGACATGATTCACTACAGCCGCCGCACCTGAAGCCATTCCAATACCTAATGTACCCAGAATCAATATATCCACCGGTACCATTCCAGGCACGGCTAAAAACATACCGACTACCGCCGTTAGCAAAATAAGTGCAACAACTTTCGGTTTGCACAGTTCAAAGTAGTCTTGCCAGCGAGCATGGATTTTAGCTTGTTGCACATTCATGATTGGGCACCCTGTTTCGCTAACCAAATCTGAGTGCGCAAACCGACCATAGAAACCAACAACAACGACGCCACCACATTATGAGCCACGGCATTACTGAGCGGTAAATTAAAAGTGACATTAACCACCCCTAAAGTCACTTGAATTAACAGCAACGCACCAATTAAATACCCAAACTTTTTTAACGTTTGCGACATTTTCTCAAACATTAAACGTACCGATAATAAGCCTACAACCAAAGTGGTAATGATAGCGCCAATGCGGTGCGACGCATGAATCGTTACCTTAGCTTCGTTCGATAAAATGCCATATTGATAGGTTTCGGCACCGTGCCCCCATAGAGTGAACGCTTCTGTAAAACTGGTATGCTGATACCAACCACCAAAGCAAATGGGCAAATCGGTGCACACCAAAGCCGCGTAATTGGCACTGGTCCATCCGCCGAGTGCAATTTGAAAGGCCAATACAACAATAGCGACTGTCACAAAAGACTGAAACCGTAGCGCATCTGACCATTTAAAATCCATATTGGGTTGATACAGTCGAATAACCAACACCGCCAGTAAACTAAATGAAGTGAAGCCGCCCAGCAAATGCCCCATCACCACTAACGGATGCAATTTCTCGGTGACCGTCCAGGCGCCGAGTGCTGCTTGAAAAATAATAAGCGCTAAAAGACCCACCGAGAGTTTAACGGAGGCATTCGCATGTTGACGGCGCTTTATGGCGATCCAGGCCAGTGCCAATATGACTAAACCGAGAGTTCCCGCGAAATAGCGGTGCACCATTTCTGGCCAAGCTTTTTCAAATTCGTATGGTTGATCCGGAAATGCCAGGTTGGCCTGCTCAATATGATGATCTTTCACCGGTATTTTTAAAAATCCATAACAACCGGGCCAATCAGGACAGCCCAAACCAGCATCCACTAATCGGGTAAATGCCCCCAAGCCAATCACAACAATTACGAAACCAATGGCGACTAAGGCCAATTTTTTTTGCAGTTTATCCATCATTTTTCTTACTAATATCTAAATAACGTAATACGCGAGTTACATCGTTGCGTAAATCTTTGCTTTTGAGAGGTGCTTGATCTTTATTCGAAATGAGATCGTAGCGCATGAAAATATTACCTAAAGGGTCGACCAAGTAAATGGCATTGGCGGGCATATCGTTTGTGTTTAACCCTCGTTTATCACCTCTTTTTAAAGGAATTCGTCCTTGCTGCATTTCCACTTGTGCAACAGCAACATCTTGCCATTCGTTTTGCAATGCCAAAGGCTTGTCATTTAAGATCAGTAAATAATTCGTTTTTTCTACATTTTTAGCTAAGCCAAGTCGAGTTTGTTGCAGTAAAAACCAATTAATTTGACAAACGTGATCACAGCGATTGTCATCGATGACCAGCAGCCAGTTCCATTTGCTCATATAGGGGCTTTGATACCACACAGAAAAATGGGAAGAGATCAGATCAATATCCTCGATGTGCCAAGGTTCTTCAAGAATTTGCCCTTTACTTTTACTTCCACCGTCAAACCAGCCACCAAAATAGGCCAAATAGGCCATTAGCACTGGTGCAATAAATATTGCGGCTAACGCCAACAAAGTGAATCGGTTTTTTGAAATATTCGCTTGCTGGGTGTCAGCAGGCATTTCGTTAAAGTCCATACTATGATTCTTTTTTTCGAAGGGTTAATACTAAAAAAATAATGGCCAAAGTCATGGCCAGTCCAAACCATTGAATCGCATAAGCCAAATGCTTTTCAGCCGGCATAGCAATGACATTCCAGTCACGGACAAAGCCATGCTCACTCGTTGGCGAAAGACGAATTATATAGTCTAAAACATCGCCTTTCCTAGTCTGCATTAGCTCCTTCAGCAAATTGAAATCGAGTCCTTGAATAACCCATTGATTTTTAGAAGCTTCTGTTAATGCATGCTCAAAAAGGATTGGCTTGCCTTTACTAAAATAGGCTTGCCCGTTACCTCGCCAAAACTCCGGTAAGGGCTCAACCTTAGGTAAAAACCGCCGATCGGGCAAAGTTTTAATCCAGCCCCGGTTTACCCAAACGATGTTTCCACCCGATAGCTCCACTGCCGACAAAATATGATAACCGTCTTGTCCTTGATAAGGTTCATTAGCCAGATACACCACTAAAGGCAATGTTTTACCAGAGAAGGCTACTGGTTGATAATCATTTACGCTCTCTGCTTCCGCTTCGAGTGATTCAGGTTCTTTTTTTTGCTGAAGCTCATACTGCTGAACCAAACTTTCTTTTTCTAGCGCTCGGCTCCATTGCCAAACGCCTAAACGAACAAGTACGATTTGCAGCGCAATAAAAACAAGCAATAAAAACCAGTTCAATCGCATGAATCGTCGACAGAACGGCAGTTCAAATTCAGTCGTCCATTTGTTCAGCTGTTTTCTCATGAATGAACTCGTATAATGGATCATCACTCAATACTGAGGAATGACCATGCTCGGAAATATAATTGTTGTAGTATTGCTTTTAGCCATCGCTTTTAACTTATTTCGCGGATTGTATTTTTTAGTTAGCGCCAGAGGTCGTGGTAACAAAAAAGTGGTTAACTCGCTCAGTTGGCGCATTGGCCTATCAATTCTGCTGTTTGTACTGTTAATTGTGCTGAACTATTTTGGTGTAGTGAAACTTCATTCGTTACCCCAAAAACCCGTTGAAACCGTAACAACTTCACAGCAAAAAGCCGGGTAAACCCGGCTTTTGCGTTTTTAATTTCTTCAGCTTTTTACATCGCGTAAACGAAAACAAAAAGGAATAACCAGACCACATCAACAAAGTGCCAATACCAGGCTCCCGCTTCATACGCGAAATGGTTTTCTGGCGTGAAGTGCCCTTTAGAACAACGAATTGACAATACAATCAAAAAGACGGTTCCGATGGTTACGTGCAACCCATGGAATCCCGTCAGCATAAAGAAGGTACTGCCGTAAATTCCGGAGCCCATGGTTAACCCTAAGTCGACATAAGCGTGATAATACTCATAAGACTGTAAAGCCAAGAATATCGCGCCAAGCAAGGCCGTGATCCAAGTAAACAGAATTAACGTTTGGCGGTTGCGATCGATTAATGCGTGATGCGCAATGGTTAACGTCCAAGAACTGGTCAAAAGAATGGCGGTATTAATCGCAGGTAACCCCCAAGCCGGCATCGCTGTAAATGCCGCATCGGCTCCCGCTTTAGCATCGGCAGGTGTTACTGTTAGAGGCCAAAGATTTTGAAAACCCGGCCAACTCAAAACCGACGTCATGGCTTTATGACCGTCCATGCCATCACCTGCTAACCAAGGCAATGCGAATGTTCGAACGTACCAAAGTGCGCCGAAAAACGCAGCGAAGAACATCACCTCCGAGGTAATAAACCACATCATTCCGTAACGATAGGATCGATCCATTTGCAAGCTGTTCATGTTCGCCATGGATTCTCGTGCAGCTGTGCTCCACCACTTCCACATCAGGTAAAAAATGATAGCCATACCCACCATCAGCAAATAGCTACCAAAGTTGCCATCGTTATTGGTCACTACGGCTTTTGCAACTTCTCCTGCCGCTTCAGCAGCTTGATTTTTTGCTGTGGTTGTTTGCTGAATAAAGTGTCCTGCACCGAGAGCAGTGATAAATAAACCGACCGAACCAATAATCGGTAAATTGCTTTGCTCCGGTACATAATATTTTGTTGTTTTTTCAGTCATCGTTTGTCTCCCTTAAGGATCTAATTGGCAGCGACCGAGTCGGATCCTTTGGACGTTGCATTAAACAATACGTAAGACATGGTAATGGTGTGCACACTGTCTGGCAGATCGGGATCAATATAAAACTTCATTGGCATACTGATCTCTTCACCAGGCTTCAAGGTCTGTTGTTCAAAACAAAAGCACTCGGTTTTATTTAAGTAAAAAGAGGCTTGACTGGGTGCAACACTGGGTACCGCTTGTCCGGTGATCATTTGCTGCGAATAGTTACGCGCGTAGAACACCACTTCGTTTAATTCTCCCGGATGAACTTCGACTCTATTAACGGTTGATTTAAATTCCCAAGGCATACCGCGGTTAATATTGGTGATGAGCTCCACCGTAACCGTACGTGACTTGTCAGCTTCGACTTGTTCGTATAATGCTTCACTAACAACCACTTTGCCGTTAATTCCGGTAATTTCACAAAACACGTTATAAAGAGGAACCATGGCGAAAGTAAAAGCTGTCATCAACAGTAACAAACCCGTTACTTTGAAAATCACTTTTTTATTTTTACTCTCACTCATGGTGTCATCCAATCTAGGCCTCCTTTAAGAGGCCAATAATTTATTTTACTTCCGGAGCCTGTTCAAAAGAATGATAAGGCGCGGGCGAAGGCAAATGAGTAAACTCTAAACCTTCTGCGCCTTCCCAAACCTCATCACTGGCTTTGCCCTTACCGCCTTTAATACAGTTAATAACAATATAAAGGAAGAGCAATTGACCAAAGCCCAACATGAAAGCGCCAATGGAAGACAGCTGATTGAAGCCTTCAAACATCATGTTGTAATCGGGAACACGACGTTGCATACCGGCTAAACCGGAGAAGTGCATTGGGAAGAAGGTGATATTCACCGCAATGATCGACCACCAGAAATGCACTTTACCCAAAAACTCGTTGTACATATTTCCGGTCCATTTTGGCAACCAGTAGTACACCGCAGCAATGGTTCCAAATATAGCACCCGGGAAGAGTACATAATGGAAGTGCGCTACAACAAAGTAAGTATCGTGGTATTGTTTATCAACTGGCGTCATCGCCAACATAACACCCGATACACCGCCTAAAGTAAACAACACCACAAACGCCAGTGCAAACAGCATCGGTGTTTCGAAGGTGATAGAGCCTTCCCACATGGTTGCTACCCAGTTAAAGATCTTAACGCCGGTTGGTACCGCGATGATCATGGTGGCAATCATAAAATACAGCTCGCCGGCTACCGGCATACCAACAGTAAACATATGGTGTGCCCAAACGACAAACGAAAGGAAAGCAATGGAAGCGGTCGCATAAACCATGGATGCGTAACCGAACAACGGTTTACGGCTGAAAGTTGGAATAATATGCGATG
This sequence comes from Pleionea sp. WD8-19, assembly GCF_055326765.1. Classification (NCBI taxonomy): domain Bacteria; kingdom Pseudomonadati; phylum Pseudomonadota; class Gammaproteobacteria; order Oceanospirillales; family Pleioneaceae; genus Pleionea; species Pleionea sp. WD8-19. Next base: position 218,027 of record NZ_JBUZOU010000007.1, read on the forward strand.
CGATCCCAAAGGCCGGCAAGATCATAATGTAAACTTCCGGATGACCGAAGAACCAGAACACATGCTGGAACATTACCGGATCACCACCGCCCGCCGCGTCAAAAAAGGACGTGCCGAAATGACGATCGGTCAGCATCATCGTGACCGCGCCCGCAAGAACAGGCATCACCATAATCAACAAGAAAGCCGTAATCACCCAAGTCCAAACAAACATGGGCATTTTCATCAAAGTCATACCCGGTGCACGCAGGTTAAATACCGTTACGATGACGTTAATAGCCCCCAAAATGGACGAGATACCCATTAAGTGCACGCCAAAAATAAAGAAGTCAGTACTCGCTGGCCCATATTTAGTAGACAGCGGCGCATAGAAAGTCCATCCAAAGTTAGGCGGACCATCAGGAAACAATTGTGGAACCAGCGATAACAACAACAACGTAAACGCAAACGGCAAAATCCAGAAACTGAAGTTATTCATTCTGGGCAAAGCCATATCGGGTGCGCCGATTTGCATTGGGATCAACCAGTTCGCCAAGCCAACAAACGCCGGCATAACCGCACCGAACACCATGATCAATCCGTGCAGTGTGGTCAAAGAGTTAAAAAAGTTGGGATCCCAGAATTGCAGGCCGGGCTGGAATAATTCCAAGCGAATACCGAGCGCCAGCAATCCTCCGATTAAAAACATGATGAAAGAGAACCATAAGTACATGGTTCCGATGTCTTTATGATTTGTTGTTAACAACCAGCGACTGATGCCGGTTGGATGATGATCGTGTGCCATGATTCAGTCTCCTAATTACCGGCTTTCAGTTCAGCAACGCGACCCGGTTGCATGGTATCGCCTGTGTTGTTACCCCAGGCATTTCGTTCGTAAGTGACAACAGCAGCCAGATCAACGTCTGACAACTCTCGACCGAAACTCGGCATGGCGCTTTTACCTAAAATGACCAATCGCGTATGATCGTCAGCAGAACCTTCAGTAACCAGTTTGCTGCCTTTCAGTGCTGGGAAAGAACCTAATCCTTCACCATTGGCTTGATGACACAAAGCGCATTTACTGTCGTATACTTCTTTGCCGCGCGCCATCAAATCTTCCATCGACCAACTTCTTGCCGCCGCTTCCGCTGCTATGCGCTCCGCTTCAGCTTTCTCTACTAACTTTTGCTCAACCCATTGATCGTACTCGGCTTGCGATACCGCACGAACCACAATGGGCATAAACCCATGCAAACGTCCACACAACTCGGCACAAACACCACGATAAATACCGGGCTCATTTATTTTCGTCCAGGTTTCATTGATAAAACCAGGAACAGCATCCAGTTTTACCGCGAAGTCTGGCACCCACCAAGCGTGAATGACATCTTCGGCTGTAATCAGAAAACGAATCTTTTTACCCACTGGAAGCACTAACTCATTGTCGACTTCAAGCAAATAATTATCGCCCTTTTCTGTACCGGTACGATCGTAATCTTCGTATTGTGCTGCCGGAGTCGACAACGCAGAAACGAATTCAATATCGTTTTCCAGATATTTATAGCGCCACTTCCATTGCAATCCTGTGACCTGTACCGACATGTCGGCTTTACTGGTGTCTTCCATATCCAACAGCAAGCTGATGGCAGGTTTGGCCAGATAAATCAGGATTAACATAGGAACCACGGTCCATATAATTTCTAACGTGGTGCTGTGACTGAACTTAGCGGGGTTTGGATTGTTGGATTTCCGGAAGCGTATTACCGCATATAAAATCGCAGCAAAGACCAAACCGGCAACAATAAACATTAACCAGACAACTTCCATATGCAGATCGAAAACTGCTTGAGAATTGTCGGTTACCCCGGGACGAAGATTAAGTGTGGAATACTCAGGCTCGGCTGCCCATAAACTGCCCATTATCAGCGAAACGAACAGCACCAAGCCTGACATTACCCGTTTAAGTAATGACATGGTGTGCTTTCTCCATCAACAACCCTGGTCAGAAGCTGACCATTTTTTATTTTGTTAACTTTATTAATTTATGTTTTGTCCGAAATCTAATCTTATCGATCAGATATCAAACAATGGCGTAACCATACCTTAAAAGCGGGTTCTCTGGCTATCCCCAAAATGAGAGCAAAGAAAAAATATTCGGTGAAATAAGAGGAAAAACAAGCCGATAGCTGAACAAAAAATCAGCTATCGCAAGAAAGGACGGATCACTTCTTCGATCGGATAATCAGGATACTCTGCGGTAAACGCTTTCACTTCTTGGTTCATTTCATGAAACTCTTGCGCTTCGGCTAATTTTAAAATTTTCTGTATCCAGCGTTGTTGTAGTTGATCCGGATGCGGGCTCAATTCAGAATGCGATTTCCCTTCCGGCATATCATAAAACTCGTTGCTCTTTACCAATGCGTGCGTATCGCCAATGGTTCGCTCCGGTTTCGAATGCGGTTGCCGTACAAACTCCTGGTCGCCAGTTGACGTTTGCTCTATCGAAATAGCACTGTCGAAGGTAAAATCGGTGGTGATTTTTTTCGACGCAAAAGGGTCGTTTTGTAACACAGAATCCTTTTGGATCATCGGCCACATGACATGCGCCAAAGTCAAAGTCATCACCATAGCCCCTGCAATTGATACCGGAATTCTCAAGTGATCCCAAAATCGGGTTTTTACCTGAAATGGCTTTGTACTTTTAGCCGTTTTCGTAGCTTCTCGATGCGCTGCAGCACAAATCAACTTATCCAAATCGGCCGATGGCTGTTCAATAGACTCCCGTCGATAGGTATCCAGCAGTTTCTGCTCGTCTTTTGAGTAAATGGAATCTTGCTTTACGTTCATGGTTGTTGCTCTCCCAATTGCTCTCGCAACTTATTCATTGCATATCTCAACCGACTTTTTATGGTTTCCCGGCTGGTTCCTGCAATTTCGGCAATTTCGGCCAACGCAAGCCCACCTTCCTGCTGCATCAGTAAGGCTTCACGTTGCTCAAAAGGTAAATCACTGATGGCTTTGCGCATGGCTCCGGCCATTTCGGAATACTCCAGCGCCTGCAAGTTCGTAACCTGATCACTGCTGTTTTCCACAATTTCCTGGTGATTTCCATCAATTCGCTGGGCATATTGAGAAGAAGACATATGTCGAAAATGATCGATCAAACGATTGTGAGCAATGCGATAAAGGTACGTCGTAAATTTGGCACTTTGTTCGTAAGTGCTTCTGGCATTTACAATTTTCAACCAAACATCTTGAAACAACTCTTCGGCAATATCATGGCTGTAACACTGCCGCAGAAAAAAACGCAACAGCCCACCTTTATGACGCGTGTACAGACGTTCAAATGCCACCGCCGATCCTTGACAGTATTGAACCATCAAGTCTTCATCACTGTCGCTTTCTGGCATGCTTGTTTGCTCCATATTACCTGCTACTGGGGCAAAATTATCACTGGTTTGCAATGATATAAAATTCATGGATCACTGTCTTCTCATTTTCAATAAATCCTGCGGACTCACCCAACCAAAAGGCCTTTCGTTTTACACTTAATTCATCCGGTTTACTTTCGGCGGCACCGATAAATTCATCAAGTTTTTTAAACCTCATAGCAATTAACGAGGTCCAATGCCACCCGGGGTTAATAAGAGCTTTTTGAATCGCAACGCATACTTCGCTGGTCATTCATATTTAACTTCACTTCGAAAGAGAGAGCGATATGCTTTGTGTAATACCTTTATAGGTAACCGAGAATAGAAATGAGCTGCGATCACGATTTAACGCCTCAAAGTCATTTTGGGAAATGTTCCTATCGATTCAATGAAAAACTAGTCGCCACTGGTACCAATGATTACAATATGATTTTATCACTTTAAGGAGTTACCGCTTGTCTGCAATCGAATATTGGAACCAGAAGATTCACAGCGAAATTCCAGCCACTCAAATGCTTGGTTTGGAAATCAAACGTCTTGCCCCAAAGTTCATTGAAGTAGTTGCCCCTTTGGCAAAAAATGTGAATGGTCACCAAACCGCATTTGCAGGAAGTATTTACACGATAGGAATTACTTGTGGCTGGACACTAATTTCTCATTATTTATTGCAAAACAATATTACGGCAAGTGTTGTGGCGGGCAAAGCAGAAATTCAATATCGTCGACCTATTCACGAAAACTTACGAGCGCATTGTAAACTTCCTGACAATAATTGCTTATCCGCTTGGAATGGCTTTTGGGATCAGAACCGTTCGGCTCAACAAGTTTTAACCGTAGAAATTGGAGACTCCAATGCGGTATCGGCAATTTTAACTGCTACCTTTTATATAAAACGTACTGACTGATACCGCTAATGAACTCCATTTTCTTGATAACGAGTGCCACATTCCTTTTGAACGTGATTCCATTATTCGCTCAAACCAGCTCGACAATAGAGAGTGCCAAACCACTCGAAACTAACCGAGAAATCATTCTCAAACAATACTCCCCTCAAAGAGTTATTCCAGTCGCTCAAAATAATCCTATGGCGAGCCTGATTCACTTTCCAAATAAACACTCCATTACTTATGGACGGGTTCTTTTCTTTGGAGCACCGAATACAGCACCTGAAAAATCAGGTAAAAACCGAATAATCAACCGAGGCTTACCTGAGTTGGGTTGGAACACTTATTATCTCATGCATTGGAGAAAGGGTGTTGAAGCAAATAATTCATCACCCACAACATCAAACACAAGTGTCTTCTCAGATGCCTTAAACGTTTTACTCAGTCAGGGTAACGATGAACTTTTTCTAGTAGCAGACGATACCTTCTTAGAGAACTTTATAGATTTATTAGCAAAAGAAGCGCCAAAGACTCAAGGATTAGTTCTTTTATTGCCGAAAACCTTCCTATTCAACGAAGAAAAGTTACAAGCTTTGAAGCAAATTAAACAACCCACTCTAATCTTTTACCAATCGAATCGCCATAACGACTGGATTGGTAAGTTGAAACAGGTACCTGCTCATACTTTTACGTTAAAAGATATTTCTCCAACCAACCGCTTAACTCACAATGGTCAATTTGTTGTTGCTCAGATTCACGGTTGGCTAAAAAAACTCACCTTAAAGCATCCCCAATGAGCAAATTTTCTGTTTGCACACACCCTTTTTCAATGATTTTTTTTCCTTCTACTGGTACTTGTTTAAAGCGACTTGTTTGTAAAACGCTTTGAAAAATTGCACTCAACTTTTAATTTCACCTGTATTTGAAAAAAAAATGACGATTTTTCTGTGATTTTGCTATTTTTTTATTGATTTTTTTTGAAATTCACATACTTACGCTATAAACTTTGTTTTGAGCTCGTTCACTCATTCATTTTGGAGGTTTACAATGGCTAAAGGTGCTGTTCGAAAAAAACGTAAGGTTGCTGCAAAAAAAGCAGCAAAGAAAGCAACGAAAAGAAAAGTAGCTCGTAAAGCGAAAGCAGTAGCAGCTACTGGTTCAACCGCTAAAACATTAGCCGCTGCAGAAAAAGTCGCTGCGAAAGCAAGTGCTGTTGCAGCTAGTGCTGAGAAAAAACTCGCTGCAGCTCAAAAGAAAGCGGACTCAGCTAATAGTGCGTTAAAAGCCAAGCGCGATGCTGCCAAGAAACGCAAAACCAAAGCCGCTAAAGCTGCAGCTGCAAAAGCTGTCGCTGCAAAGAAAAAAGCAGCGGATGCAGTAAAAGCTGCCAAAGCGGCTGTTAAAGCGGCGAAAGATGAAGCTAAAGCTGCAGCAGCATCAGTAAAATCCATTAAGGGTGTTGCCGGTAAAATGGCAAAAGCATCTGCCAAAGCTGCGGCTGCAGTTGAAAAGTTTCGTGCAAAGCAAGATGCCCAACTGGCTAAGCTAGAAGCTAAACTGGTAAAAGCTGCGGCTAAGCCGAAAAAGAAAAAAGCACGTCGTAAAAAGAAAGCCGCAAAGAAAGCTTAATGCCGCTTAAAGCAGAATAAAAAAGGGACCTGAAGGTCCCTTTTTTATTGCCCGTCATTTATTTTCAATCACCATAAAAGCGTCTCATAATTTTTACTTACCACAATACACCAAAAACCTTGCGGTATGAGCAGTTGAGCCCATTCACTTCTAAGTGTTACTCGTTTAAATCGACAATTTTATCTCAAAACCTGTTTTTCTTGAGTAAATAATTAAAGAATTGAACGTTTCGGCTGTCGCTTAAATTCAGAGAACTCTTTAAAGTCCCAAAAACGAATGGCCAACATGGCACTAAAACCGTCCCGTTGTTCTAGGGGTAATCGACTGTCCATTTCAATTAAATGATGTATATCTTGCTCAAGCTTTTGTAGTTTTTGCTTAATTTGCAGCATTGAGTTACGAGACAACAAGCCAGAAACAAACTTTAACGACTCTTCTGGCTGATCAAACTTTGCATTAAGAAACGCATCTTTAACGTTTTTCATCACAAAGTTTTCGATTGGCCCTCGCTTAATCCAATGAAAATCACGAGCTGTGATCAGCCGAATTTTATTTTCAGGCAACAATTCAATAATACCCATTCGGTCAAGCTTTACCAATAAGCGTATCAATTCCGGCTCTGTAAAACGGTAATGCTTAAGAATTTGATCAAAGCGCCAATGATTTAATACCAAGTAAGTAACCAGCAATAGGGATTTATCTTCAACGATGGCCTGCTCTTGCTCACGGGTTAATTGAGTCACTTTTTCTCGAGCTCGTTCAGCATCCAGAATCAATTCGTGCAAACTGATATTAAGCATTTGACAGATCTGCTCAACTCTATGCAACGTAAAGTTTTGGGAAGCAAACAATCGCTTAACACTGGCTTCACTTAAATTAAGCTGTTCGGCAACATCCAGATAAGTTAATTGCTGACGCTTTAACGCGTATTTTAATTGCGTAATCAAATTGGGAATATCACTCATGATTTTACTGTTTGTACTTTGGCAGGCTCGGTGACTCTGAGGATCAAATCGAAAAGTCGCAACATTTCCTGACGTGCATCATGTGCTCCATAAAGGTCAACATCGAAAACCGATTTACCCATTGAAATGGCTCTGGAATATATACTGCGATCTTTCACTAAATGCGCGCCTTCAGAATACATTCGTAATGCCAGTAAACGCTCATCCTGGCGACGTACATCAACGGCATTCACGCACTTGATAATATGTTTATGGCGTACATAACGAATGGATTTATTCACCGCGCGAATATCAAGAATACTGGCACGCATCGGTACGATTACGATTTCACCTTCAAAACTAATATCGGTATGTGGCGGCAGATCGTAAATGATCCAGTCCGCCAAAGGTCGAACGGCTGGCTTGCCTTTCAATACGGTAAATGACAATTGCTTGTCATTAAAAACATCAACTGCCGATTGCTGTGGATCCATATCGCAAAGTATGACTTTCTGACCTCTAGAGTGTGCAGCGGCGGCCAAGTTGATGGCCAGCGTGGTTTTACCCACCCCACCTTTCGGTGACCACAAAGCAATTGACCTCATCCTTGCAGATTTCTCATAGTTTTCAAATAATGGTCAGGATTCAAACTTAATCACAATGGCATCAGGGGATTTATGAGTCACTCCCAAACTGAACGTACCGTTGCCCAATAGTGGTAATTCTTCACGACGTAAATAAATTTCTTGTGCATCTTCGGGCTGAATGTAGGTACCGTTGGTACTGTGGTCGATCAGGACAAATTTACCCCGTCGAAAGACAATATGGCAGTGATCGCGAGACACCAGCTCACTATCGATAAACAAATGCACCTGCTTTTTATTACGTCCAATAATATAAGGCGTTTGTTCCGGTGAAATTTCAATAATTTGTCCTTGGGCAATTAGACGGATTTGATTGTGATCCAGGTGCTCAGAAACCGCTTGCATCGAAAAAACCTGAGTCTCCGTGAACCCGGATGTGGGTGTTTTCCAAAACAAACGGTGAATGGTGGAATGATCAAGAGCACCTTTAATAGCGACCTGATCATACTCTTGCGTTGATTGCTTTAACTCTGGCGTTAATTGTTCAACCGTCGAATCGGTTAGTAAAATTTGAGAACTCTTGGCAATTCCGGTAACAAAAGCCGCATCGTTTACAGCTTCACCAAACAGATCATCGCCTTCTTTCAACGTTTTTCCATAACCAATGCCAATTCTTACTCCCAATCCATGCGAGACGACAAATGCCTCCATTTCGCGCTGAATTGCCATAGCCGCCTGGCAGGCATTTTCACAAGAAAGAAAGCTGGCCATGATTTCATCACCAATGGTTTTTACAACACGACCTTCAAATTTGCGAGTATTAAACACCATCACATTGATCATTTGATCAATGATTGATTTTGCTACTTCGTTTCCTTGTGACTTATAAAGCGCCGAGCTACCGGAAACATCAGCAAACATGATAGTGCGTTTTTTGCCCCGCGAGAAAAGCATGAATAATAGTTACCTTTAAAATTTTTATTGTAGTCGTAGAATGGCTCAGTTACCTCTGAAATTTAACAAATCCAACCCGGATAGGCCATAACGGAAATCGGTACCTCATCATATTTTTGAGATTCCAGTGAAAATACTCAACTCTTACACGCTAACTGTTTTAACACAACCTACCGATTTATTCTCAATAAATGAGTTATGACTTAACCCAACTCGAGATTAAGACTCAACAAATGAAGAAATTTAATCATTTATCGGCAAAATGTCACTTACCCACTATTTGTTGAAACATAAAAAAAGCCCCGATTATCGGGGCTTTTTAAGTCAGCTTGGCAAATCAGCGATTACATCATACCGCCCATTCCGCCCATGCCGCCCATGCCGCCCATATCAGGCGCTGCAGGAGCATCTTTTTTCGGCAGTTCAGCAACCATGGCTTCAGTGGTGATCATAAGACCTGCAACCGATGCCGCATTTTGCAATGCTGTACGAGTGACCTTGGTTGGATCGAGGATACCCAAGTCAATCATATCGCCATACTCGCCAGTAGCCGCGTTATAACCAAAGTTACCTTCACCTTGCGCCACTTTATCAAGAATGACTGAAGCTTCATCACCGGCATTATTCGCAATTTGACGAAGTGGCGAGTTCATTGCGCGCAGAGCAATTTGAATACCTGCATTTTGATCTTCGTTATCACCTGTCAGGTTTGCAATTTTTGCTGCTGCACGAACCAAAGCAACACCACCACCCGGTACAACGCCTTCTTCAACCGCTGCACGAGTAGCATGCAATGCATCTTCAACGCGTGCTTTTTTCTCTTTCATTTCAACTTCGGTAGCAGCACCAACTTTAATGACAGCAACACCACCCGCTAATTTAGCGACACGCTCTTGCAGTTTTTCACGATCGTAATCAGAAGACGTTTCTTCGATTTGCTTACGGATCTGGCTCACACGACCTTCAATAGAAGCTGCATCACCGGCACCGTCAACAATGGTTGTATTTTCTTTGGTGATCGATACTTTTTTCGCAGTACCCAAGTCATCCAAAGTCGCACCTTCAAGAGACAAGCCAACTTCTTCAGAAATCACAGTACCACCGGTTAGTACGGCAATGTCTTCCAACATGGCTTTACGACGATCACCAAATCCAGGCGCTTTAACCGCAGCCACTTTAACGATACCACGCATGTTGTTTACTACCAGAGTTGCTAAGGCTTCGCCTTCAACATCTTCAGCAATGATCAACAAAGGTTTACCCGCTTTAGCAACATTTTCCAGTACTGGAAGCATATCGCGGATGTTAGAGATTTTTTTATCGAACAATAAAATGTATGGGCTCTCTAACTCAACCGACATACTGTCTTGATCGTTGATGAAGTAAGGAGACAAGTAGCCGCGATCAAACTGCATACCTTCAACTACGTCCAGTTCATTGTCGAGTCCGGAGCCTTCTTCAACAGTGATAACACCTTCTTTACCGACTTTTTCCATGGCTTTAGCAATGATGTCACCGATATCGTTGTCAGAGTTAGCCGAAATGGTTCCTACTTGAGCGATGGCTTTGTTATCGGCACAAGGTGCAGAAAGGCTTTTTAACTCTTCAACTGCTGCACGAACCGCTTTGTCGATACCGCGTTTCAGGTCCATTGGGTTCATACCCGCTGCAACAGACTTTAAACCTTCGTTTAAAATGGATTGCGCTAAAACGGTTGCCGTAGTCGTACCGTCACCAGCAACGTCAGACGTTTGCGACGCCACTTCTTTAACCATTTGTGCGCCCATATTTTCGAACTTGTCATCCAGCTCGATTTCTTTAGCAACAGACACACCGTCTTTAGTGACAGTTGGTGCACCAAAAGCTTTATCCAGTACAACGTTACGACCTTTAGGCCCCAGTGTGGTTTTTACGGCGTTGGCCAGAATATTCACACCCGCTACCATTCTTGAGCGAGCGTCATCTCCGAAAAGAACTTCTTTTGCAGACATTCTCAAATCCTCTTTCAGTTAATTCGTATTCAGTGTGAAAACCGGGGGAAATTACTCAATTACCGCCATGATGTCGTCTTCACGCATAACTAACAGCTCTTCGCCGTCAACTTTTACTTCAGTACCAGCAAACTTGCCAAACAACACTTTGTCGCCTGCTTTCACGCCAAGCGCTCGTACTTCACCGTTGTCTAATGGTTTGCCATTTCCAACTGCAATGACCTCACCTCGACTCGGTTTTTCTTTCGCGTTGTCCGGTATTACGATTCCGCCAGCAGAAGTTGTTTCTTCTTCAAGACGGCGAACAATCACTCGATCATGTAATGGACGAATGCTCATAGGGTCATCTCCCTTAAATAGATTGGTTGATAAAAAGATTACAATTTGTGAATGGCGCTTAATATGGGGATTAAATTTTAGCACTCAACCCCTGAGAGTGCTAAAAATTAAAAATATTTTATCGATTGAGCCAATATTTCCCCGGGAACATCAATCTTTATCGGTATATTCGCCTTCAAAGGTACGACCGGAATGGCGTGTTGACGAATGCTTTTCCTGATGACGGTAGACACTGTGCGTTGCGTAATAATTGATTTTGCTTTTAAACCGTCGCTTTATGATAGTTAGTACTAACTTTCGAGTAAATGGTGTTAAACACAATAAACCAATGCCGTCGGTAATCAAGCCTGGCGTGATCATTAAAGCGCCCGCCAATAAAATAACAACGCCTTCCAGCAATTCGCCAGAAGGCATTTCGCCCTGTGAAAGACGCACTTCAACACTGCGCCAGGTACGCATGCCCTGATATTTAAACAGGGTGTAACCCACCATTGCTGTGCAAATGATCAATGCCAATGTTGGCATCACACCCCAGGCAGCGCCGACCTGAAGTAAAATCATCAGTTCGGTAAAAGGAATTACAATAAAAAGCACTGGCAACCATGACATAGAAACACTAACCTTTGATATTGGTATAAAAATTTGAAGCATATTCGTTTAACATGTTGTAACTCAATAAGAAAGCTCGAGAGTTTTTATTGAGCAACACTTTCTTATCTTAACACGAACAGGTCAGTACACAGTTTTATGAATAGTTCGCTTGCCAACCCTAACAGCGCCGATTTCAAAAAGATTATTTGCCGCCGGGTTCCCATTAAGTTGCAGCAGTTTGCGCGACTGCTATCGGACTTAACCACCACCGACATAGACGCTTTACGCGTAAAAGCCATGGAAAGCCAGATCCGCAAAACTCGTGAAATCTGCGAAGAATATGGCGTTGAATCGACGGCTTCATTGCTGGCTCATATCCAATCGCAACTGAAATTAGACTCTGAAGCCTTAAGTTCACAAATTCCACTGATCAAACGATTCATTCAACGTTTGGAAAGCCATGCCGAGCGCTTGAAACTGGGACAGATCAATACAGGCTCTCAACAAGCAGTCAAGCAGGCACGTGAAGAAGCCGCACAAGAATCTGAGATACAACCCGTAGAACCGAAACCAAAACTAACGGATGACGAGTCTCCCGCCGCTGAGTTTAGTGAACCCGAACCGATTAAACCCGATGACGAACATCAAGTGATCGACATCAGCAGCGATCATGCAACGCCTATCGAAGACGAGCCAACTCCTCTGCAAGAGATCCCATCACCGGCTTATGAGTTCAAGCACAGTGTTATCGATGACAGCGCAGCTGCCCCCACTTTGTTAGAACAGGTCAGTGAGCTAACCATTTATTGGTGTATCACCGATCAACGTCGTCATTTTCAGGTCAGAGATCAGATGCAAGACTTTGGTTATACTGTTGAACCCTCCGATCTTGAACAAGCGCTAGCTCAAGCCGCTGGTGATTCGCAAAAAGTGGTGATTGCTTGTCTGGATGAAATTGACGAAGAGGCTATCGATAATCAAACCGCTCACCTCATCGTCTTGTCAGAACACGACACCCTTGAAAACCGACTGAAAGGTATTCGTGCCGGCTCAACGCTGTTTTTTGCCCATCCTGTCGATACGGTAAAAGTCATGGAATACCTTGATACGCTTGAGCATAAATCATCGGCTAAACCTTACCGAGTTGCAGTAATGGAAGACTCGAAAGCTCAAGCCAAATTTAATGATAAAGTACTTACCGGTGCCGGATTCGAAACTCGAATCATCATCGATCCAATGGAATTACTAAACGGTTTGAGTAATTTTGACGCCGAAGTGATTTTTATGGATATGCAAATGCCTGGTTGCAACGGAATTGAACTCACTCGAGTGTTGCGACAAATCGAACGTTTCTCCACCGTTCCTATTGTGTTTTTATCAGCGGAAGAAAATCAAGAAAAACAACGAGAGGCCATGACCTCGGGTGGCACCGCTTTCATCGAAAAGCCGGTAAAGAAAGAACAATTATTGTTTAATGCCGAATTGTACGCTCGACGCACTCGGAGTTTGCAACCTCACTTAGCGCACGACTTTCATACCGGCCTGAATTCATCAGCATTATTGAAAGAGCAGTTAATCATAGAAGCCGAGCGCGCAATGCGTCAAAACGACTCCATGTACTTGGCACTGATCGAAATCAATCAGCTGGTTGAGCTCAATCAAAAACACGGCTACGCCTTTGGAGAAAGAGCGCTGCAACAACTGGCCCGGCTATTGCGGCAAAGGTTACGCAAAACCGACTGCATTGGCTTTTTCGACAATCAGCGTATTGGGGTTATTTTGAACCATTGTAACGACCACGAAGCAGAAAAAGTGATGAGTTACCTGACCCAAACCTTTGCCAGCACCCCCATTGCCTTTGAAAGCGAACACATTAGTGTGAACTTATCCGTCGGGCTGTCACGACTGGCACAGGACTTCGACGTACAGCGCCTTGTTAAGCGCTCAGAAGCGGCGTTAACTGAGGCTCGGAATAATCCGCAGTCTCACCTCATTTGGGCCGACGAAGCCTATACATACCGCTAATAGGATGGACTTTTCGTCCATTAGTCTGCCAAATATGTCAATCAGTACACAAAAGCCCAAGAGCTTCCTGTTTGCGGGCGGTAAACAGGTTACTATAATGCAACGTTTAATCGTCAGGCATTGACCATGCTCATCCACTCGAACAACAGCTGCATCGTGCTAACTACTGCGCCTGATAACGAGAGTGCGCGTCAATTAGCTGAAAATTTAGTGCAACAAAAGCTTGCCGCCTGCGTCAATCGGATAACTGGCATCGAATCTTGCTACATGTGGCAGGGGGAGCTGCAAAATGATAGCGAAGTGCAACTTATTGTTAAGACCCAGCGTAATAAACTGGACCAACTGGAAGCTTTTATTTCGCAACATCACCCCTACGATGTACCCGAATTTTTGGTATTAACCGTCGATTCAGGCAGTCAAGGCTATCTGAGTTGGCTTCAACACACTTTGGCATAATATGAAAAAGTCTCTGACACTCTTTTCTCTTTTATTACTTTGCTCGATTTCGTTCGCTCAACAGTCGGTCGATTTAAACAAACTATTTGGCCAAAGCGATGAGTTTCTGGATGTGGATGATGCTTTTGTGTTGTCCGTTGATGTTTTCGACGACGAACTGATCGCCAATTGGAAAATCGCGCCCGGTTATTATCTGTACCAACACCGATTAAAAGCCCGCTTTAAAGGAGCAAGCTTGGGCGATGTGTTTCTGCCAGAAGGCAAACACAAGGTCGATGAATATTTTGGCGAAGTGCAAACGTACACCAAGCGGTTGCAACTAGGATTGCCCTACCAAACAACTGAGTCAAATATGACGATAGAACTGGAGTTTCAAGGTTGTGCTGAAGCAGGGCTTTGTTATCCACCTACCAGTCGATTTTTTTCGATAGATCGAGCCAATAAATCCGCCACACCGATCGATGAAAGCTTATATTCGGAAAATGCCTCAACACAAGTGAGTGAGTGGTCAGCACCACCACTTAAGTCGAACTTTGCATCGGCCGATCCCATACAGTCTCCAGAATCCAATCAAGTCACGCAAACATCTGCGCAAAAAGAAGTATTTGTCTCGGAAAAAGATCGGATCATAAACTCTTTGAATGACTCTTCTGTATTGATCGGTTTTTTCTCATTAATCGTTCTTGGTATTGGACTGGCTTTTACCCCCTGCGTATTTCCGATGATGCCAATAATTTCCAGCATTATTGCAGGCCAAGGAAAAGACATTACCACATCAAAAGCGTTCTTCTTGTCGCTAACGTACACCCAAGCCATGGCATTACCTTATGTGATTATTGGCTTTATTGTCGCTGGCGTCGGTGCCAGTGCAACCGCAACTTTGCAATCGGCTCCTTTTGTTGTCGGTGCTGCCGTAGTTTTTCTACTGCTTTCTCTAGGTATGTTTGGTTTTTATGAAATTCAATTACCGGCCAGTTTACAAAATAAACTCAATAACGTCAGTCAAAAGCAACAAAGCGGTACCTATATTGGTGCGGCGATTATGGGGGTCATATCCGGTGCCGTGGTTTCGCCTTGCGTAACCATTCCATTGATTGCAGTACTGACTTGGATCAGTCAGGTTGGCGATGCGTTTGTTGGTGCGATTTACCTTTACGGTTTAGCCGTAGGCATGGGTATTCCATTGATATTAATTGGTGTTGGCGGAGGGCAATTAATGCCACGTGCCGGCGACTGGATGAACGCAGTGAAAGCGGTATTTGGTGTATTAATGATTGCCGTTGCGCTCTACATTACCAAACATTTAATTCCTGGCCCGATCAATTTATTACTTTGGGGAACACTGGCAATTGTTTGTGCGGTTTATATGGGCGCGCTCCGCGCCGTAGAAAACGGCTGGCCCAACTTATGGAAAGGCGTCGGTGTTGTATTGTTGGTGTATGGCATTACATTACTGATTGGTGCGGCACAAGGAAACAGTTCCTTGATCAAACCTTTGGCGGTCGCTAGCCATTCGATTAATCAAGCAACGCAACCCTCAGCCGCCGAAAAAACGTATGTGGATCACGCTGGATTTATCAAGATTAAATCCACTGACGATCTTGATCGTTATCTGACACAAGCTAAAACGGAAGGCAAAACGGTCATGTTGGATTTCTTTGCCGAATATTGCGCTGCATGTTACGAATTTGCCGAACTCACTTTTCCAGCGCCCGAAGTTCAACAGGCGTTAAGCAACACCATTTTACTGCAAGCCGATGTCACCGCCGGAGACGAAGCGGATAAAGCGTTGATGAACCGCTTTAAAATTTTTGGTTTACCTTCCATATTATTTTTCGATAAAGAAGGCAATGAAATCACTTCGCTACGCGCAGAAGGTTTTGAAGACGCTGAAACTTTTGCGCTACGAGTTGATGCAGCCATAGGTGAATAAGGTGAACAATACATCGAAATAAAGATGAATTCCTTTAATGCGGAAACAGTCGCTCAAATAATTGACGCGTAGACTCACTCATTATTATGTTTTCCAATAATCCCTGTTGATAGGGCCGTTGTAACTTTTTCGCGTAATTTTCAGCAGCTTGCTGGCTATTTTGAGCCAAAAGCGTATCAATAAGAAATAAACCCACTTCAAGAGTTGATCGATTTTCCAGTGTATTCACTTTTAACATGCCTTCAAACGACTGTTGGAAATACTGCTGAGCTTTGTTCAGTTGCTTCTTCTGAAAATAGATATAGCCAATCGAGCGCATACTATCGAGTGTATAAAAGTTTTCCAAACCAAAAATTTGCTTTTGAATGTCGAGATTTTGCAGATACACTTGCAACGCTTTTTCGTTATCCCCGCTGTATGCATACATCGTTGCTAAATTGTTTCGCGTGTGCGATGTTTCGGGGCTAAGTTCGCCCAGAATACGGCCTCTCACACTCAACAACCGCTCCATATCCTGTAACGCGCTTTGAGCCATTGCTTTGTCACTCACTTCTTCGGCTAGAAAAAATTTATGAATCGAAACATTATTAAGCAAACTCAATGTTTCTGGATGAGATTCACCTAACGATGCTTCAGCGATTGATAAATTTTCAGTAAACATGTTGAGCGCTTTTTCTGCATCATTCATTCCGGCGTAAACTTCACCCACTTCAGTATGAAACTGAATAACCTCTAAAGAGTCTCTCGGTTTGATTTGCGACATTAATGCATAGGCTTGCTCAAGATTAGACAGCGCCTGTTCGCGTTGCCCTAAACCGTTGCGTGAACGGCCAATAGTAAATAGCAATTGTGCTTTCACTTCCTTTTCACTGTTGTCCAGCGTCGAGAGCTTTTGCTCCGCATCGTCCAGTAATTCAATCACTTTGACTTGAGCACCCTGTTTTCGTGGATCCACCGATGCAAACACATCGGAAATAAAATCGTTAATAGCAATACTTTTTTTCAACTCCTGCTTCGCTCTCACCAAGGCCCGTTGTTCGTTTTTGTATGATAACAAGCTGACAATGGTTGAAATCACCAGCGTAAACGCAACTACACTGGTTGCCACGATAGGCCATCGGTTTCGCAACAGAAACTTTTGCAGTCGATAGGACCGACTTGCTGGCATTGCTAAAAGTGGCCTATCGTTTTGCCACCGCTCGATGTCTTCAATGAATGCCGCGACCGAAGGATAACGCTGCTCAATACTTGGCGAAGTCGCTTTAGCCACCAGCGCTTCCATTTCACGATTAAATATTTTGATTAACCGAGTAACGCTTTGGCGTCGATTCTGAGCAATTTCCTGTTGATTTTGACTTTGCAGTAATAACGTTTTAATGGTGGTGAGAGGCTGTTTTTTAACTTTGGTAAACTCATCGAACGACATGTTGTTATGTTGAAAAGGTAAAACACCGGCAAGCAACTCACACAATAAAATACCGAGTGAGTAAATGTCACTGCGGGTATCCGCACTCACGTCATGTTCCAACTGCTCCGGACTCATATACGCTGGAGTACCCATCATGGCACAGGTTTCATCCATGGTGACTGACGGCGTATTTTGTTCACGCAATTTTTCGGTTAATCCGGATTGTCCGGAAATGCCAAAATCAATAACTTTCGGTTCTGCGCCCCCGTTTATAGTGGCAATCAAAATATTGTGCGGTTTTAAATCACGATGAATGATCCCTTTTTGGTGCGCGTAAGCAACCGCATTAGCAATTTTGATAAATAATTGCAATCGGTGCTCCGTGGTCAGCTTTTGTTGATCGGCGTAACTGATCAGATCCACCCCATCGATCAGCTCCATAATGATATAGGCATGCCCATCAACCGTTGTTCCGGCATCATAAATGTGCGCAATATTAGGATGTTGCAATTGCGCCAGTATATTGCGCTCGTAGTGTTGGCGGTTGAGTACATCGGAGGTTTGCGGTTGCTTTGATATTTTTACAGCGACCGTATGTTCAAAGGCGGCATCCACACGCTTGCCGCGAAACACAATGCCCATACCTCCCTCACCGATAATATCGGTGATCTGGTAAGCACCTATTTGGTCACCAACGGACAATTGAAGTTGAGAATTTAACAGTTGATGGGCGTTGTTCAAAACCAGCGTTCGCAAACCGGAACCGTTAGTCGACGACAATTCGGCTTTTAGCATTTTTTCGACTTCAAGTTTTAATTCATCGCGTAAGTCCAGTTGTTGCAATTGCGTAAACCATTGTTCGGGCTCTTGCTTTACCAATTCGGCAAACGTCGATTTAATCAGATTCCAGTCGCTTTCATTCATTGTTGTTTTCGTGATATTAAGAAATTTCTTGGCAAGAAATACGCATTCGCGGCAACTAAAAATTCTCGCTCTAATGTTGACTTTTCAACCAAGCCTGAGCAACGCGAACTTCCCGTTCCACTGTCGCCAACGAATAACCGGTTACATCGGCAACTTCTCTTTGCGTTAAACCTCCGAATAGCGACAACTCTAACATTACCGCAGCACGCTCATCAAAACCCGACAGTTTACTCAATAAATCGTCGAGCACGATCAAATCTTCCAATGCGTTGGCATTGGGTAAACTTTCTTCGATAAAAGTAACCGCATCCTTTTCCATTTTACGTTTTAACGAGTTTTTACTTTTCGCATGATCCACTAATATGCGACGCATGGTGTGCGAAGCCACCGACATAAAATGTTTTTTATCGCGCCAATCCACTTTTATATCGGCCAATCTTAAAAACACTTCGTTCACCAATGCGGTAGCCTGCAAAGTATGCGCATCATTTTCACGACGCATATACTGCCCAGCGAGTCGACGTAACTCATTAACCAATAATTTATCCAACTCAAATTTGGCCGACTCTTTTCCCAGTCGCCAATCGGTCAGTGCCTGCGTCACCAGGGCGGAAACATCTATCATAATTCGGTCTTTATTATTTTGAATGACTTAAGTTTAGCGCTTTATGCTGATGCACAGTATTTCCATTTTCCATATCGAATGTTTTTTCATCAATTATTCGAATATTTTCCAGTACGGATCACCAAATATTAAATCTTCGAGATATTTTCTTAAAAAATATAATTTATTTGAGGGAAAAACGTCGCCGTTTTCGCTTAATCCAATGAACGCTGAATCATCAGCCCGACGCAACTTATCATCAAGGAGATAATCATGTTCACCAAACCCTCTCATCGCAAACTGGCAACATTGGGTTTACTGTCACTGAGTTTAGGTGCGACTTCATTGTCCGCTGCACAAGCTTATCAGTTAACCTCGCCCGCACTGCAAGACGCCATGACCGATACTTTGCTAGCCGTTTCCAGCAAGCAGCTCGATAAAAACGGAGACATCATTCGTTATCAGCTCGACAGTTTTAAAGTGGATATAACCTGTCACGCTGGCTGGCTGGATATATCCGATCAGTACTCTACCGGTAATCAATATTATCAATGTGAGGGTGCGATTCAATTGGCGCCGATTGCTGGTGACGCTACCGGCATCATCGCCGGAACTTTCGACAGCTATCAAATCATTGTTTCCGACAATGGTCAGTTTTTCGGTGAGCTACGACAAATTCCCAATTTGAGTTTTGGTGGCATCAGCTGGCTCAGCGATAACATGAGCGGCAGTCGCATTGCGTTTGCCGTTGCAAAAGGCGCCATTCTTAATGATTACGCCGATATTTCGGTTGGCTTACCCGACAATCGCTTAATGGCGTTTTTTGATCTCACTTACACCGACGGTGGCGAAATGGCGTTAACCGATTCCATTTCGGCTTCTTACAGTAACAACTCTGCAAGCTTGAAATTTGTACTCGATTGGAGCGATCCATTGTATTACTTCGAAACCGATCTCTTCACCAAAGGTCCTTTCGATGCCAGCCCGGTACAACTCACGGCGCAAGGGTTGTCTTACCACGGCCGCTTGGGTTTCGAAGCTGATTATCCATTATGGAACGGCAGCCGATGGCAAGGAGCCGAATGGAACAGCAATCACTGGCAAATGAGCGATAACTTCGACAACGAAAAGTTCACACAAGACGGGCATCTGGTCGTGGGCGGTGTTATTAAATTTCAACCGTACCCAATATCCGTTGATGGTATGTTCAACGTCGACTTTGATCAAAACGATGATGGCTACGGTGGCGATCAGGATATTTTGCAAAGCATTGGCAACAAGTTGACTGAAATAGCCAGTGATACGCAATTTGCAGGCAACGGTACATTGCAATTGGACTTGGGATCTTATGCTGGCATTGAGTTTTCTATGGACTTAGGCAAAGGCTCGATTAATTTTAACAGCGCGAAAAAATCCTTTTCTTACTGGGCCGAAAGCATCGATGTTTTCAGTGGCGGAGTCGGGAATTGGATCACCAAGTTGCTCGATGGGATTCGTTCTCCGGAGGTCAATGTATACGGCCATATTGATATCGACAATGACAAGATATCCAGTTTCGACAGCTACTTTAGAGCCGACTTGTCGCACAACGGTTACATCCTGAAAGGCTCGCAATCACTCAATTACAACACTTCGGGTGTATCCGATGGATTGAATATGGATGGACGCTTTGGCTACAAAGGTTCGGATATCGGTTTTGAACTGGTCGCTAACAGTCAGTCTTGCCGTACTACTATCGATACCGGAACCACGGTGAATGTTGGCGGACATAATCTGGGTAATCTTTCCATCGACTTATGTAAAGCCGTTGACAGTTTACTGGTGCCCATTTCCGGTATCGTTAATATTGCAAACAACACCGTACACGTTGTGGGTAACACAACGGCGACTGCAGTCAATACATTGAGCTCATCAGCGAACCAAGCGATTCAGCTCACAAATGGAAAAGTTGAACAAGCAACTGTAGAGTTAACGGAAGCTGGCATAAAAGTTAAAAATGCGGTTGCCAAATTTGGCAAAAAAGCGAAATCGTTCGCCATGGGTACTCTGAATTATTCATCAGCGAGTCAGTTTGCACAAAAATTCAGTCGTTACTTTAACAAGAATGGATTAACTACCGGAAGCGTTCCCATAGGAGGTGGTAAATTCATTGCCTGGCAAACGTTTGAAATTTATGGTGATGGCAAATACCGTGGACAAGTAAATGGAAACAATGTGTCCTCTCAACATGAAACACCGCTTAAAGTAAAATACTGTGCAAAAGTCAAAGTCCCTGGCCTCGGCGGAAAAAAAACGTGCAAAACAGATAGCATCGGCACGTTAAAAGGCAACCTTGACCTGAATGGATGCTTTAACACCCCGAAACTCAGTAAATCATTAAAGATATTAAAGGTAAAAGTAAACTTTAATATCCCGTCCAAAAAGCTGTGTATGTTTTAAATGTTAAAGCTAATGGAAAAGACTTCCCAGTGAATGTCTTTTCCATTCTCCTTGCAAGTCTTCAACAAGAACAATAAATAGTTTTTACCAGCTCATTAGCGAAGGATTTGTCAAAAATCGAAAAGAGTGCGCAACATCAATTTATCAGGTGATAATAGGACTGGTTCTTAAGACAATTCTTTCGGCAACGTAATAGTAAAACAAGTGCCTTTCCCTACTTCAGAAGTGAAGGTAATGTCACCGTTTAATTTATCCGAAATCAACTTTTTCACAATGTAAAGACCAAGCCCACTGCCCCCCTTACCCGCTTTGGTCGTAAAATACTTTTTGAATATTTTTTCTGCATCTTTCTGAGGAATTCCGCGACCGTTGTCTTTGATTTTTAATACTAAACTTTTCTCTTTACTGCTGGCTTCAATGTTAATCTGCCCACTTACGCCGTCATCAAACGCATGCATTAATGCATTATTGATAATATTAATCAACACTTGTGAAAGTACGCCAGTATAGGTATGAATGACCACATCGGCTGGTGCGTCAATGGTCAACTGGTGCGGCGAACGCTTCAGTTTTGGTGTCATTAAATAGGAAATATCGTTGAGAAAATGTTTAAGATTTACTTCAATAATTTTCTCGTTAAACTCACCCACAATAATGTGTTTAAAGCTCGAAACAATTTGATTCGCATAATTAATATTGGATTGAGCCATACCCAGTGAGTCACTCAATAAGCTAAAATGCTCTTCCAACACTGACTTGGTCATTTTATTGTCTTCAAATGCTCGCTTAACCAGTTTATGATTGTCTGAAAGCGTGGTAATCGCGGTATTCACAATCCCAAGTGGTGTTGACAACTCATGAGTTAATTCTCCTACCAGTTCCCCAAGATGCCGAATTTTCTCTGAATCTTCAAGTTGCTCAGCTTTTACCTGCGAGAGTTGATTTAACTCGATGTTCTGCTCGCGTAATTGAGTGATCAGCTCATCACGTATTTGCAACAACTTCTGCAATTTCAAGTGCGTCTCTACTCGAGCCATCACTTCTTCTTGCCGTATCGGCTTTGTTATGTAGTCCACTGCGCCGATGCTGAATGCCCTAACGACATCGGCCACGTCGTCTTTAGCCGTTACAAAGATAACCGGAATGTTGCGTATATTATTCAGCGACTTCATTCTTCGGCAGGTTTCAAAACCATCGATACCTGGCATCATAACATCCAGTAAAATCAAATCGGGCATAAATAACGTTGCCACCTGTATCGCCTTTTCTCCATTTAAAGCAAAAGCAATATCATACCCCTGTGTTTCAAGAATGCCCGTTAACAGCTCCAAATTTTCTTGTTTATCGTCAACAACCAGTACTTTGAGCTTCGACAGTTCCAGTGGTTCATTCGACATAAGTCACCTCATCTAAAGCTGCATCCAAACCCTCCATATCGTAGTTATTAACGAGTTCGGTTAGTTGATCACACAAAGGACCTAAACTCTCATTACGTACTCTTAACTCTTGTAATGTCTGTTTAATATGAGACATGCGATTCATAGCGCTATCCATTTTTAAGGCTTCATGTGATGCCCTGTCTATTTTATACTGTGAGTAGTCAAAAGGTTGTGAGGTAGCTTGTGCATTATTATTAGTGGGCTCCTGATCGTAGTACACATCGAATCGATCTGGAAAAACATCATATAAAATTGCGTAAATAGTCGAAAAGGAATAAGGTTTTGAAACAAATAAGTTAAATCCAATATCAATAAAGTGCTGAGTATCCAAACTTAAACTGAATGCTGATATCGCAACACAGTACAAATCTTTGAGCTTTAGCGTCTCGCGAATTTCAACTATCGCTTCATCCCCACGCATTACTGGCATCAATAAATCCAAAAATACCATATCGACGGATTCTTTTTTTAATATTTCGAGCGCTTCCTTCCCATCACACCCTTCTACCACTTCAACATCACAATCCTCAAGTAACGTTTTTATAACATCGCGATTTTCCGGATTATCATCAACGCATAAAACTTTGCATGACCTTCCCGATTTAAGTTGAATATGACTGATTTCAGTTGCCTGCTCTTTTTTTTGTTCACCATTAAAGTGCTCTATCAACGGTAAATTAAAATAGAATCGACTTCCTTTATTAACTTCGGACTCTACTTTAAGTTCACCACCCATAAGCTTGATTTGATGATACGTAATTGCCAAACCTAAACCAGTGCCTCCTTTTTCTACGCCTGCGCGCCCTTGCTGAAAATTACTAAACAATGTTTTTTTCTCGGACTCTGAAATTCCCATTCCGGTATCGCAAACTTCGAACAGAAGTCCATTATCTTGATGTGACAATCGCAACTTGATGGAGCCTCGTTCTGTAAACTTTAACGAATTTCCAAGTAAATTAATTAGAATCTGACGCAACTTACTTTGATCGCATTTAACAAAAAGCACTTCTTGCTGCGTTTGATTTTCAAATGTCCACGCTAAATGCTTTTGCTCACAACGCAGCACAAACATTTGATAGATATCTTCTATTAGCGCAATGAGGTCAAAGTCGACTTCGTGCAACTCCATCGCTCCGGCTTCAATTTTAGACAAGTCTAGAATATCGTTAATAATACCAAGTAAGTGCTCGCCAGCTTTCGACACTTTCGCCAATGTTTTTTTATGCTCTTCAGAAATATTCTTATCTCTTTCTAATAACTGTGTAAAACCCAGTATGGCATTCATTGGCGTACGAATTTCATGACTCATATTCGACAAAAACTGACTTTTGGCTTGATTGGCTTGCTCTGCCTTTTTGGTAGCTTTTTCTAACGCAAGCGTTCGCTTTGCAACTTTTTCTTCAAGCATATCGTTGTGCTGAGCAAGTGAAGCTTGTAGCGATACGGTGTTGTAGGCCACTACCAAGTTATGTGTAAGATTTTCGAGTAATTGATGCTCTTCGTTTGATATTGGCGCATCGTAATAAAGCAGTAATAACAACTGGTGGTCTGCATCGCTCGGTAACAATGGGATGGCATAGTGTTGCTCATCCATATCGCCGCTTTTATTGGGGTCGCTGAACCAAACACGACTCAACTCATCAAGTGACTCAGCTTTCGGCGGCAATGTTTTACTATGCTCTAATATTGTTGCGGGTTCCGAAGGTGAAAGCTGGATTAATGAGAAACTTGTTGCGACTTGCTCCATACTTTGCGTAAGAGGTAACGCTTCATCAATCAAAGCATTCAGCTGTTTACAATAGTTTTGTGTCTTATTACAACCTAATAACTGCTCGCTGATATTCATAATTTTTTTCAGCGAAAAATAGAAGCCGCTGGCATTTATAATATCTTCATAAGATCGTAAAGCGGCTGTGACACTGGTAATCAGTTTATCGCGAGTAAGTTCGTTTTTATTTTTATAATCATTGATATCATACCCTCGGATCACTTCCGCTTCGGGAGCACTGCCAGGTTGACCGGTACGCAAAATAATACGTACTTTCTGATCCCCCAATTCATCCCGAATATAACGAGCGACTTCCAGTCCAGCACTGGGCGTTTCCATTACCACATCAAGCAAAATAACAGCAATATCCTGCTCCTCACGCAGAAAGTTACGTGCTTCTTCGCCCGAATAACAATTGTAGAGAGATAAAGGTCGCTGCTTGTATTCGAAACCGAGGAGTGCCAGCTTTGTCACCTGATGCACATCGGGCTCGTCATCAACAATTAACAATTTCCAAGGCGTTTTACCGGTAGATTCGGAAGCGGTAGGCTCCTCCTCTTCATCGGCAAAAACGATCAGATCATCACTCATTGCAGTAAATACATATATCCAAGTTTATCGCAATAGTCTCAGTATAGTTGAATATCCACCAGTTGCTGGGTTACTCCACCTTCAAAGGTAATTGCAACCGATAACTCAGCCCTTCACCGGGCACACTTTTTACTTCCACTTGCCCCTTAAGTACGCCAGTAATCATGTTATAGACCGTATTTAAGCCTAATCCGCTGCCCCCTTTACCCAGTTTGGTGGTGTAAAAAGGATCGAATATTTTGCCAAGGTCTTGCTCTGGAATTCCGCAGCCATCGTCTTCGTATATGAGCTCTATTTGATGCTTATGCAGTTCTGCTCGAATTCGAATCGTGCCTGATGGCTTTTGCTCAAACCCATGTAACACACTGTTATTAAACAAGTTACTTAACACTTGTCCCAATGGCCCAGGAAAACTGTTCATGGTAATGTGATCTGGAATTTGACACTCTACTTTGTGCTGGGTATCGGCCAACATAGGCTTGAGAGTCGCCAACAAATCCTCAATCATTTCTTTTAAGTTGAATTCACGTTTTTGCTCGCTTGTTTGGTCAACCGCCACCTGCTTGAAGGCCGCAATTAACTCAGTAGAGCGAGCAATATTCGATTCAATCAGTTCAGCAGCATCACGTGAATTTTGTAAAAATTCCGATAGTGCTTTTTTTGTTAACTGATTTTGGTCGACTTGATTCGCCATTTGTTGCACTAAATTACGCAACGAAGAAGATGCCGTGAGCGCTGTACCAATGGGGGTATTGAGTTCGTGCGATACTCCAGATACTAAACTACCCAACGATGCCATTTTTTCCGACTGTAATAACTGTTTTTGAGCCTCTTCCAGCTGTTCTGTTTTCTCAATGACTTTTTGTTGAATTTTGTGTTGCTGCTGTAACTGGATCCAGGTGAGTATCGAGAGCAAAGTCGAAATTCCTAACCCGCCAAACAGCAGTACATTTGCAAAAGAATAATCCACTCCACCTCGATATTCCGGAAAAGTGCGCCATAAAAAATTCCATTCTTTATCAATCCCAATCACCCGAATCGGATGTTCCGAAATTGCCTGCGTCTTATCGTATTCTGAAAACAGGTTTATCGATGATTCGTTTTCTTGTAGCAATTCAAAACTTAACCCCACCGGTGTATGAAGTTGACGAATTCCATTTAACATGGTGTCTAAGTTCACCACAAAAAACAGCACACCTTCCGACTCACTGTGGGTCAACGCAAAGGCAATCAGTACTATCGCTTCGTCAAACTGATTTCGAAACACCGGCCCGACAATTGGTCGGCCCGGTGAGTCTTTGGCCTTGTTCAGTGACACATTAACCTGTTTGATATCAGGCAAAGGTCGATGGATTTGCCATAAATCTTCATTACCAGCCATTAAATCAACAATCATTAATCCGTCTGAGTTTTCACTCGCTCGCATGATCGACAATTGACGAATGGATAATTCGGTACGTTCAACGACATCGATAATGGTTGCAAACTCATCTTGGCTAATGTCATCTAGTGCGTAAAAAAGAGAGGCTACCCCTTTGAAAGTTTCATTTTCCCGGTCAAGCCAACTGAGAAAAATATTGGTAATTTGTTGCGCTTCCTGGTGCGAACGATTTTCCCAACTAATAAAGGTATTGGATTTTACTTGCGTATAAACGACTAATGTAATGCCCGTTCCTGCAAGGAATATTGCAAAGGTAACAAGGTAAATCAGACCTCTGGAGAACTTCATTAATTCACTTCCAGAATCGTGCGATAGCCGTAAGGTGCAAAGCTAAAACTGAAGTCAAACTCAGTTGCGTTGGCAGTGTTTACTAACTCGACTTCGCTGGTAAGGCTTTTTGGAAGCGCCTTTTGTTGGCGTAGTTTGAGTGCTGCATCAACCACTAACATGCCTTGAACTACCGGCGCATGACTGGTAGCTGCGAGAATATTATTACGTCGTATTTCTCGAAAGACTTGCGCATCGAGATCATAAGCCAGTAGTTTTAACGATGCCAAATCCAGTTCTTCTTTTAACTTTACCGCCACTTGTGAGATCTGTGCAGAACCAATGAGCACATCACTGTCGTGATGTAGACGCAGATAGTCTCGCAATTGTTGTTTCATTTTTTGATAATTACGTGGCAGATAAACCACTTCGAATAAAGGCAATCCAGGAAAGGTTTCGTTGGCATTGAATCCATCAATCAATGATTGATTCTTTTGCTTCTCTTCCTTATGCAAAATCAACAACACTTTATTGGACTGCTCACTCGCAATTTGAGCATTAATGTAACCCGCCAATAACCGCGCGCTGCTAAAATAATTGCTGTAAATGGAAAAAGCCGCTGATGAATTGGATTGTGGTTGTCCAATCTGGATCAACGCTACCGAATCCAGCTCTGGAACCTCCTCTGGCGATACGTTTCCGCCAATAATGATGGCGTTAGCGCCTTGCTGCTGACACTGCTCTAAGCTTATGCGGAAATGACCATTCTTCGCATCTTCGGTCAAGTTAAAGACGCGCAGGCTTGTATTCAGCGCACGTGCCTGTCGCGCCATGCCATAATTCACAGCAAACCAAAAGCTGGTATCGGCGGGCGGAATCAGTGCGCATAAACGCACAGGATCACCCGCTACAGGTTTAGTTTTCCAGTCGTAGAGAAACTCTTCGGAAGGCTGCATCTTTTTTTGGTCGTAATACAACCGTGGCACTTCCGACGCCAATAATGGCCAGTGCAGACACGAAACGAGACAGATTAAGATCAGGGCTTGCGCAGCAACTCTCATAATGGGCATAGCCGGATCGATTACGGGTTTAACTGCAAGTATAGAAGAGATCGGCGGTTAAAACCGGTAACAAGGAGAGGTTTCCCTCCCCCTGTGATTAACTAAAGGTTTGAAAGGAGTACTAACGACGTCGTCGAATTCCCAAAAGCGAGAGCAAGGCTAAAACAACCCAACTCATACTGCCATACCACTTTTTGTCTTTCTTAACACTCACAATATGTTCCGCAGTTGCCGTTAACTCCCCATCGTCAACAGTGACCTCGAATGCCAGCTCTCCGCCACCACTCGGCGCGGTAAAGTTGATTGTGCTGCTACTTGCGCCATTGATGGTCACTTCAGGCCCACTCAATTGAGTCCAACGGTAACTTAGCGTATCGTCCAAGTCCACACCGTTGGCAGAAAGCGTTACCTGCTTTTTCTCTTTTGCGGTTGTAGCACCATCGATCGTAACACTTGGAGCATCGTTTACTTCTTCTATGTACACGGAAACACTTCGAGTTACCTCGTTCGTTCCGTCACTTACAGTCACCTGAAAGTCCATTCGTTCGTGATCACTCAAATAAGGAAGTATGAAGGATACACTGTTGGTGTCTGCGCCCGACATGCTTACACTGGTTCCTGCGGTTTGCGACCAATTGTAGGTCAGTGTGTCGTCTTCATGGTCAAACGCTGTAACCGATAAATTGATGGTGCGCTGATCGTCACCGTCTTTTTCTGTTACGTAAAGGTCTTCCAGTTCCGATACCAATGGCATGGCATTTTCACACACACCGTTTTCCGCTACATTGTCGCTGAATGGCAGGTTGCTGATGTTATTAAATTGCACATCGTCGATCAGCCAACCAAAAGCGCCGGTATTCGCATCGCTGCCGATGCGGAATCGCACCTGAACCGTTGCACCATTTATTGCACCTTCGCTAATCGTGCCAGTAACCACTTGTCCGGGCCAATTGTATTCAACGAACGCATCACGACCGCCAATTTCGTCGTTAGACGAACTCACGGTGCCGTTATACCCAGGAGTAAGGCTGCCGCCACTGACCTGAGTGATATCCGTCCAATCACCACCATCAATTTGAATCTCAACCACACCCGCATCCCAATGTTGTAAATCACCGTTTTGATCTTCGCTTGATTCAAAATCATGGTATTGGAAGAAACTGAAACTGAAATCACCCGATTCGTTTACAATCACTTCTGGGCTCACCAAATAGCTGCTACCCGCAACTTCATTATTTACCCCCCATAGCATTTGGCCACGACTGAAGTAACTATCGAAAGCACCTCCATCCATACCAAAAGGCGTCATACCGCTATCGGTTACCGAAACGCTCCAGTCATAAGGTACTGCCAAACTGTTTTCAATATCGTCAAACGTTCGGGCTTTGGCTAGATCGTAGTTGGTGGTGATCGCGAAATTAATATCGTCAGGCTCCACAACATCCGCGGGGTCGGAGCCCGCTTCTGGAAAGCTTACCGTGAAGTTAACGATTTGCTCTTGTGTTGCACTGTTTAATACAACCGGCAGGGTTGCGCTAGCACTGGCGCCAAACACGTTAATCGCATCAAAGGTTAGAGTATTTCCGAGTGGATAAGTCACATCGGCGTCCGTTGCAATGGTCGCCGTGAGACCGGATAAAGCATTTGCACCCACATTTTCAATTGTGACGGTCAACAGTGCAGGTTCAGACGCATCCCAAATTTCATCATTATCACAATAACGATATTCGTTATTAAGTGCATTGGTATCCAATTGGTATGAAACCGCTTTGAATGAGCTAAGTTGCGTGCTGTAACCGTCTGCGACGCCTGCATGAGTGGTGGACCAACGATCAGGTGCGACCGCATCGAGCCCTAGTCCGCGCTTGGCAAAGGCGGCCAACATGACTTCAAAGTCAGCGCTGTCCGTTGCCGCTGCAGCAGCCAATATACCGTCTCTCGCTTCAGTAAAAGTTGGTGCA
Organism: Pleionea sp. WD8-19; assembly: GCF_055326765.1. Lineage (NCBI taxonomy): Bacteria > Pseudomonadati > Pseudomonadota > Gammaproteobacteria > Oceanospirillales > Pleioneaceae > Pleionea > Pleionea sp. WD8-19. The sequence continues at coordinate 247,670 of NZ_JBUZOU010000007.1, forward strand.
TAGGGTGTCAGTTTTAAACCGGCCACCAAATAACTTTTCATGCGTTCTTGTGCTTCGGCGAAAGTCAGCTCATCGCGATTAAGCAGTGCAGCGTAAGCTTCCCATAATGCGGTTGCCCACACTTCCCCCGAAGAGTGAACCTGAGCATTAAAACTACCATCCTGACCATAACGCACGGGATGAGTATCCGGTAAGGCCACGCCACTTTCTATATGGCGGAACATCAGTCCGTTTTTGTTCAAGTCGGTGGAATAAGGCACCCGACGAATTCCGTAATAATGATCTTGTGTCGCAAAACCGGCGGCCGCATAAACCCCTTGGAATTGATCGTTACCCGACAACAATGCGTCGCTTTCTTTCACCATCATCAGTAGCGCAACGAAATCACTCCAACCTTCACCCATGCTGCGCCCCTGGTTATTCACCAGGCCCGCACCGTCGCTCACCAAGCGATTGGAAAGGTAATGGGCCCACTCATGAGCAACAATGGCGTTGTCCAAAGTACCGTCGCGATAATCCACTTCGCGACTTAGGGTTACTTCAACATCACCACCCGACATAGCATTATAAATGGAGGTACCGTCTTCAAGGGTTAAAAAAAGTGATGGTATGGTTATGGTTGCATCATCGCCACCCATGTTGATCAAGCCACCGCGATCCGGATCCGTTGCTGGCGCATCGTTGACAACAATGACGCCTATTGCACCCGCATCTTGTGCAGCTTTTACTTTTTGTGTAAATGCACACGCACCTCTATCGATTACAGCAATTTTTCCGGCGAGATCAGCTGCGTTAACAACAGACTCACATCCGTCATTTACAGGATCGGTATCGTCCTCCAAACGCTCTAATACGCCCTGCACTGTAAATTCTTGTGGGCCAAAATTAGCACCCGAAGCTTCAAAATCCCCTACTCCGGCAGCAGAAACACCTATCCCAGATTGAACAAACAAATACATTTGCATTCGCGGACTACCACCATCCGCAGGTGTTAACATATTAGCGTTATTTGTTCCGCTGTAATCTTGACCTTCAGCCAAAAGGACATCGCCTTCCTCTCCGCCTCGGCCATAATTATTCAACTGTGCATTACCAGAACGTTCATCAAAACCGTTGTCGTAAAACCAGTCGTGAAGAAAATTATTCATATAAAACAGATTCACGACAGCTGCACTTCGACCATCACTGGATAAGGCGTCATCGTCCAATGATGTGGAGTAATCAAACGTTCTATCGGCTGTTGTTGATGGCCGTAAATCACCGGTATTGAATCCGTCTGGTTCAGCGATATCGGCATACGCATCAACATTGTTTCCAGATGTGGCAGTGGCACTGGCAGTAAGCCAAGGATCATTTTTAGAAATTGGCCCGTGCGCAAGCGTAATTAAATTAGCTGTGACCGCCGTTTCAGTCACGTCATCGTTAACATCACCTGTCGGGTGAGGGGTAAGATCATTACCATACGGACCGTCAAAAGGAATATTGACACCTGATGACTCAGCGTATGTTCGATAACTAAAACTTTCATTTTCGACTAGGTTTTTACGAAATAAAATGGACCCGTCAACAGCAGAAACAACGAAGCTGTATCCAAAGTGATCCGTACTTTCTTTTTGACTGCCAATCAATTCCAAGTAATAGGCAGGAACAAGTGTTCGCTGAATCGGAAAAAACACTTTTTTCAATCTGGTTGGGCGATCAATGATCCAATGCCCCTCCGTACGAGCGTTATCGATATGAAAGGTTTGATAATTTTCTTTGGTAGCACCCACAGAAAATTCAGACAAAGGAATTTCCATCTCAAGAGTCCGAGCGGCTGCTTGTATTGCTTGACTCGCTTCGAATTGAAAAGTCAGATTTGATTTGCTTTGATTTTGCGATATTTTCTCATCGATAAAATAGCCGGATGTTGCCACTAACTGCTGATGTTTATTCATAATGACCGCAATTTGGCGACCGAATACTTCATGTCCTTGGTGCATTTGTTGGTATCGACTCACAATGAATCCCTGTGGCGATTGGTGAAACGAAATTTGTTTCGCATTGTTTACAGAGCTTTTTGATAGACCGTGCGTGTCGACGGTTAATAACACATCGCGCATTTTCTGCTGCAACGCAGCGCCACTTTTAAGTGTTGATGATGGTACGGGCTGTCTAAACTCATCTGACCAAGTAAAAGTACTCACCCCCAGTTTTTGGTCAACATGATTCTTTAAATGCTTTGAACTTAGACGCTGTTGTTTTACTGGCAAAGTCAGTCGCTGTTCATCGACAGAAGCGTTCACATCAAAATTATTCAATGTTAGCCCAGCCGCACATATTGAACTTGCTATAACACCGCTTACCGCAAGTGCAACCAGATTGATCTTATTATTAGGCATTGAGATTTCCCTTGTTGTCCCGATGTTTGGTCAAAACAACATAACGCAAATAAATGGGATAAAAAAGGTGAATATTACGTCCGTAAGCATTGAAAGTTAACATGACACCCGAATGACATTTGTCATCATTTTTCGATGACATTACTTTCTATATTCGCACGATGAAATCAGAGATACTGTTTCAACCAGGAGGAAATTTATGCCCGCACTTATAAACGTAAAGCAGTTAAAAAAAACATTTGGTAAAACCATTGCTCTCGACAATGTATCCTTACAGATTGAAAAAGGAGAAGTTGTCGCCTTGTTGGGTTCAAATGGAGCCGGAAAAACAACACTCATTAATCACTTATTGGGAAGACTTAAAACCGAAAGCGGAACCATTTCCATTGCCGGCGATAAGCCTGGTTCACTCAAAGCGCGACAACGAATTGGTGCCATTCTCCAATCGACTAAAATGCCAGGCACTTTAAGCATTGCAGAACACATCGAACTGTTTAGCAGCTATTACCCCAATCCATTGCCCTTATCTCAAACGCTAAATTTGGCGCGTCTTAATGAGATTGCCCATCGCCGTTTCGATTCATTATCGGGTGGTCAACAACAACGCCTGTTTTTCGCCTTAGCGATTTGCGGTCAACCTGAAATTGTGTTGCTCGACGAACCCACGGTAGGACTCGATGTACAGGCAAGGCGCGATTTCTGGCAATGCATTCGCCGTTTAAGTAAACAAGGCACCAGCGTATTATTGACCACGCATTACTTGGAAGAAGCCGACGCTCTCGCTGATCGTATTTTATTGCTTGCACAAGGGCGCATACAACATCAGGGCACTTCCGAGTCCATCAAAGCACAACTGGGGGGTAAGCGCTTGCGTTTTCGTTCACGATTGCCAATTGATGACTTTCGTCGTCTTCCGGCGATAACTGAAACCGATGAACGTGGCGGCTATTACGAGCTAATCAGCCACAATGCCGAACAAACCCTTTCCGCTTTGTTTCAACAGTCACTAACCATTGAAGACTTAACCGTTGAACAAGTTTCTCTGGAAGATGCGTTTTTACAGTTGTCCTCCAATAAGACCAATCAACCACAGGAGCAAGCCGCATGAACACTTCTGTTTCCGTTCCGCTATTTAAAATTTACTGGCTGGAAACACGTGCCGAATTTTTAAAAACGCTTCGTATGCCGGCGTTTGCGATCCCCAGTTTGTTGTTTCCGCTGATGTTTTATACTTTTTTCGGTTTAATCTTTAATAAAGGCGGCATGGGTGGTCAGGCATCAAGTTACTTGATGGCGACTTACGGCGTGTTTGGCATTATTGGGCCTTCGTTATTTTCTTTTGGTGTAGGCGTTGCCATCGAAAAAGATCAAGGCTGGCTCGCATTAAAACAATGCAGTCCCATGCCAATTTCAGCTTATTTTATTGCACGCATTTTAAGTTCCATGTTGTTTGCCTTAGTCATTGTTTTTGGCTTGTTTACTTTAGGTGCAATATTTGGCGACGTTACTTTACACCGCTGGCAATGGGCGTTAACACTCATTACATTGCTCTTGGGTAGCTTACCTTTTTGTGCTCTGGGGTTGTGGTTAGGTTTCGCATTAAAAGCACAAGCAGCGCCGGCCATAGTGAATTTAATTTATTTGCCGATGGCTTTTCTGTCCGGGTTGTGGATTCCGATTCAATTGTTTCCGGAAATGATGCAGACAATGGCCTGGGCGCTACCGGCGTTTCATCTCTCACAAATTACTTTAGCGATACAAAATCAGCACTTAAATTTTAATGTGCTGTGGCACCTTAGTATTTTATTTGTCATGACGAGCGTGTTTCTTTTATTGGCGTTGCGCGCCTTTCGCAACCAGTCAGCCGCTTAACAGGAGAAAGTCGGATGAAGCCCTTAGTTATTTTTAGCACGCTGTTAGCTTTGGTAGTTGGCGGTTTGTTTTTATTACCAACGCCAACCGTTACCCCCGAAAGTTCGAACGAAAAAATAGCGGATAGTATTCAGACAAGTACCAAAGCACATAAAACGGATCAGAACAGCCTACAAACGGCAAAGTCGGTGAACTCACCAACCCTGGCCTCTTTCGATCAACACCTGGTTTCGGCACTGGATATTCCTTTCTATGCTACCAGTGACGAAATATTGCAAGGCAACTCAAAAGCCAGCATTGAATGGACTCAACAAGGTTGCAATGGCGAAGGCGCCTTAAAAGCGAAAGGCAGCATAGGTACCTTATTCCCTTATCCCTGGGCGGGAACTATTTTAACGTTCAGTAACGATATGTCGGTGGCTTATGATGTGAGTGGCTTTAACCAGTTGCAATTTGATTTTAAAACTCCAAATGACGGACGTTATCGCATGCTGGTGTTCAATAAAGGCGTGCAACGACCACACGAAATTTACCTCGATGGTACAACACAATGCCAAACGACCGTCATCGACTTTAATCAGTATCCTGCTATCGATTGGCAAAACATTACCGCTTTCGCCTGGGTTGCCAATAAAGGTATGGAGACTTTTGAGTTCACATTGGATAATGTCGAGTTACGATAATTCACCAAACTGGTCAATGAAAAAACTGCTATTAACCATTCACCACTTTCTGTTACCAGAGCAGGAGCAGGCCGGATTCCTGCCCTACGTCTGGCTCAGTTACCTATCGATTTATTTTTTCAATTATATTTTTCGTAAACCGGAGCAATTTGAAATTATTGCGTCGGCTCTCGGTATTGGTGTGTTTTTGATACTTTATTTTTCCATTTATCGGCGCAAGCTGCCGGGGCAAATTTTGCATATTGCCGGCATGTTTGCCATAGGTTCACTGCTGGCTTTTGTGAACCTTGGCGCAAGTGTATTTTTTGTGTTCGCGGCCTCGTTTTGTTCACGCTTTCGTAACCCACGTTGGGGATTTTACGGCATAGGTGTGATCGTATTACTGATTGCCTTGCAATCCTGGTTATTTCACTTTCAGGCGTACTTTTATCTGCCAGCCATTTTTTTCAGTGTGTTGATTGGTGTTTCCAATATTTACTGGACGCAAATGGCCATGAAAAACATTGAACTGGAAGCTTCGCAAGAAGAAGTTCGACATTTGGCGACCAGTGCCGAGCGCGAACGCATCGCCCGCGATTTACACGATTTGATCGGTCATACCTTTGCGCTTATCAGTAAAAAAGCGGAGCTCGCAAACAAACTCATTGCTCAACATCCGGATAAGGCAAAAAACGAAATGACCGATATCGAAAACATCAGTCGCCAATCGTTAGCCAAGGTGCGCGAAGCCGTTTCGGGTTATCGAAAAACCGACTTTTATCACGAAGTGATGCAAGCAAAAGTATTGTGTCGAGCCGCGGAAATTAAGTTGAAAGAAAACATCGCACAAATAACCATTCCAGACACTATCAGCGAAGCACTCGGCTACGTAGTGAAAGAATCCATGACCAATGTGGTGCGGCATAGTCAAGCCAGTTGCTGCCAGATCAACTTTTCTGCTGTAAAAGATCATTTGCAATTATCTATCGCAGATAACGGCCAAGACGCCAAGCTAGTACCCGGCAACGGCTTAAGCGGAATGCGTGAACGAGTAGAACAATTGCATGGGCAAGTTTCCTTTTCCTCAAACAAAGGCATTGAGATTAAAGTGAACATTCCACTGCAACCCAGTACTGAACTTTCATTGAAGGAACAAACCACTCATGAGTGATCTAAAACTGATAAATCTGGTCATTGCCGAAGATCAAACTCTGTTGCTCGGTGCCATTGCCACACTGCTCGATCTGGAAGATGATATTCGGGTTATTGGCAAAGCGTCCAACGGTGAAGAAGCGCTAAAATTAGTACAGGAATTACAACCGCATTTGTTGCTAACGGATATTGAAATGCCGAAAATGACAGGGTTGGAAGTTGCGCAACAGTTGCACCGGAATAAAAACAGCACACAAGTGATCATTTTGACAACTTTTTCACGCGCCGGATACTTACGACGGGCAATGGAAGCCGGTGTACGCGGTTACTTACTGAAGGACTCACCCAGTGATGAACTAGCAGCCGCCATTCGCAAAGTCATCGGTGGTCGCAAAGTGATTGATCCGGAACTGATCACCGAAGCCTGGGACGCTGAAGATCCGCTGACCGAAAAAGAACGAAAAGCACTCAAACTGGCGGCCGATGGATTATCCACTGAAGCCATTGCGTCGCAGATGCATTTGTCTTCCGGAACGGTTAGGAATTATTTATCGAATGCAGCCAGTAAACTTAATGCATCGAATCGTATTGAAGCCGCGCGCATCGCTCGGCAAAAAGGGTGGTTGTAGATAAAAAAATCCCCGCACAAAGCGGGGAAACTGTGACAAATGTTCTGCTAAACCAGGGAGAATAGTAGACGGACAATCACAAATTAATAAACGTTAACGGGTTGGACATCTCTGCCCGAAGATGGTTCTTGCTCACCATAAACTCTTTTCTCAACCGACGCTGAGTCAATCATTTCTTGTTCAATAAACACCGTTTTTTGTCGTGGCTTGCTCTGGCTGATGATCACACCTACCAGCACAACCAAAGCACCGGCGTATTGCAATGGACTCAACGTTTCATCGAGCAGCAACCAACCAAAAAATAAGCAGGCCAGGGGTAATAAATTCAACCACGCTCCTGCCTGACTGGCAGTCATTTGACCAAGCGAATAGTTATAGCAAGTGAAAGCAATAATGTTGACACCCCAAGCCAAAAACAATATCGCCATGGCACCGTCCCAAGAAATCGTCGCAGGAATGGTATCGCCACTGATGTAAACGGCCGGTAAAAAGAAAACGCTTCCAACGAACGTTTGAATACCGGTTAAAAACAAGGGCGAATAACGATGCATCAATTTACGCGCGACGATGCTGTAAGCTGCAGCGAACCCAATAGCGCAAAATTCCAAAAAATTTCCCAACATCGGGTTGGGAGCACTCTCAGTAGCTTCACCTGTCAACGATAACAACATAGCACCAGCAACCGCTACACCACAGCCGGTAATTAAGCGTGCTGTAACTTTCTCATTTAAAAAATAGTATGCCGCTACGGCCACCATCATAGGTTGCAATGAGGTGATCATCCCCGCTTCAGAAGCCGTCGTATAAGTCAAAGCCAGACCTTCAAAAACAAAGTACAAGCAGGGTTCACAAAGTGCCAACACCATAAACCAGACCCAGTCACCACGCTGGTATTTTTCTTTACGAAAGACAGGAATAAAAAAGAACAAAACGGCAGCAGCCAGAATCATGCGCAAGAACACCGTCAACATAGGACCGAATTCTGCAACCGCTACTTTCATCACCACAAAAGAACTCGCCCAGATAACAATTGCCAATAAGAGCGCCGGCAACGCAAAACGCTGTACATTAAACGACGACATTCGCATCATAACGCTACCTCCTCGGTGAAGTTTAATTAAACCAACTGTGGTTAAAAAACAGTCATGTGTATGACAAGGCGGCGTATATTAGCGATTTGCGATGATTCTGAACAACGAATCTTTTTAAGGTTTGAGATTAGATTTTCTAATCTGAATCAGTGACTGTGGGAAGTTTGCGAAGAAACAATTTCTTTGAGTTGTTGTGTTACCCAGTCGGGAGCATCTTGAGGCAAATCGTGTCCCCCCCAATCATGCACATAACTCTTTGAATGATAAAAAGAAGCTAATTGCTGACTGCAGCGAGGTGAAACCAAATTGTCGGCCTTAGAGTAGATAACGGAAACCTCTGGTAACAAGTTTTTGGGGGGCGGAGCAAAATGCAACCCTGCCCAGATCTGTCTTATCTGATTGGTAATTTTCACAGGGTGCTTTTGCGCGATGGCGGTCCAATCGTGAACAACCTTGGGATCCAAAGGACGACGGTTACACGTTAAGGCATAAATGGACTTTTCCTTGATACGTTGTGAAAAGCGCATAAGCACTCCTGGATAACGCCATGCTTTATACACTTGCAAGCGCAGATAAAAGGGACTCAGATTGCTGCTGGAGTTAATCACCACTACGTGCTGGAAGCGATCCGGCTGTAATGCGGCCCAAGTGAGTGCAATCATACCGCCTAATGACAGCCCAACAAGAACGGCAGACTCTTGTGAATCACAGAGCTGTCGTTCCAAACTTGATATGTAGTCGGCCAAATGGTTTGGGCTTTCAATTTGGTGCAGTATACCTGTACCGGGCAGATCCGGTGTTTCAATCAAGGCACGGGGAAACTGACGTTTCATGTGTTTAAGTAGCGGCTTCCAATGCAGTTGGTCACGCCCTAGTCCTCGTAACAAGATAAATCGCATCTTTACTACTCCTGCAACGGTTACTGATCTCGAGTTCACAATTTCGATGCCATCTACTCCACAGGTGACTTTAAGTAAGTCGAAGAAAATCCTTTTAAATAACAGTGTACGACACATCGAAAAAACCCATAAGAGCTCGATGACGCCGCAATGTCCGTATCAGCCAATGCGACATCATGGGATTAAACAATCCTTTAAAATTTTAGCAGTTGTTATGACCTTTTTTTAATCCAGTGCTCTCAGCTCGATCAGTCGATGGTGTCAGCTTTGCCAAACTTCAGGTCAACAAGGACAATTTGCTCCTCATTCAATAACGTTTAAATTGTTGAGATGACATTTTAAAATCCATAGGATGAGTCCGTGCCACATGATAGATTATTTGCCGCGACTCAGATCCATTCACTGATAATTGGAGCCCAAATGAATTCAAAAATGCTCGCCCTAATGACTCTTTTTACCAGCGCTTTTGCCAGTGCTGTCGATACTCAACTGACCGTTCGCGTGCTTGCCAAAGATGCTAAATTCATTGGCACGAGTATGGACGGTGCCGAAGTCATCATAACCGATAGCCTCTCCGGCAAATTACTGGCAAAAGGCCTTACTGAAGGAAAAACCGGTGACACAAAAGTGATCATGAAGTCTCCTCGAACGCGCAACAGTCGACTGAGCGATGAGAAAAGTGCTGCATTCGCAACAACCATAGATATCGATCAACCGACAAAAGTGACCATCAGTGCCCGCGGACCGCTCAACCTCGGTGACAACGCTTCTCGCGTCTCGCAGGAGCTCTGGCTGATCCCGGGCAAACACATGCAACAAAATGACGCTATCTTGCTGGAAATTCCAGGCTTTTACATAAAATCCAGTTTGTTGGACACTGCTAAACTCGACTCTTCGATCGAAGTGACCACGGAATTGCGCATGATGTGCGGTTGCCCCATCGAGCCAAAAGGCATGTGGGACGCAAACCAATATGAAGTAACCGCTTATTTGTTGAGAAATGGTAAAGAAATTTCGAGAAAATCGATGAATTTTGTCGATGTAAGCGAATTTAACGTCAAGTTTGATGTTTCCGAACCTGGCAACTATCAAATCGTTACTTTTGCTTATGATCCAGCCACATCCAACACCGGCGTGGATACACTTTCGTTTAAACGTTAATCAAAAACTGGCGACTTTATGTCAAAAAAGCCACTCATCCGACCTCATACAGCAAAAACTTGCCGGCATTTTCGCTAAAAGTGCCGGTAAATCCACATTTTTCTGAATTTACTCTAGACTTCATCATCAGCCTTATGCAAAATTGGCTCTAACTTGCAAAGCGTGGCGTTTTGCAGATTTTATTCGTTATTTAGCGACAATTACCGAGATTTATTCGATATGCTTCAATTTTTGCTGCTCAATGGCCCTAACCTGAACCTATTGGGTAGCCGCGAGCCGGAAAAGTACGGCCATCATACGTTACAAGATATCGAAGATCTCACCCGTCGTTGTCTGAACGAATACAAAATCACACTGCAATGCTTTCAGAGTAATGCCGAACACCAGTTGATTGACAGGATCCATCAGGCAAAAGTGGAGCAAATTGCCTACATCCTATTTAATCCGGCGGCATTTACGCATACCAGTGTGGCTTTAAGAGACGCCCTGTTAGCGGTAAACATACCCTTTACTGAAATTCACCTAACCGATCCGAAAAGCCGTGAGCCTTTCCGTCAGGTGTCTTACTTTTCCGATATTGCTCAACAGGTGGTATCGGGACAAGGGGCAATGGGGTATGAAATTGCCGCGCAACAAGCAGCAGAATTTGTTCAGTCGCGTGAATCACTTAAGAGCTCATAGTTCGCTATTTACGCAGTAGTCGTTTTCACATTACTCCAATAATAAGGTCACCATTATGGATATTCGTAAAGTTAAAAAACTCATCGAATTACTTGAAGAGTCCGGCGTTGCCGAAATTGAAATTAAAGAAGGCGAAGAAAGCGTTCGCATCAGTCGAGCGAGTTCTGCGCCTGCACCTGTCGCCATGGCACCAGCACCAATGGCTCCGGCTGCTCCAGCAGCTGCCGCCGCAGCGTCAGCGCCTACGGCAGCAGCACCTGCCGCTGAAGAAAGTCATTTGCCTTCAGGCACTCCAGTGAAATCACCCATGGTAGGAACCTTCTATCGTTCCCCGTCGCCAGGCGCTAAACCATTTGTAGAAGTTGGTGATCAGGTCAACAAAGGCGACACGCTGTGTATCGTAGAAGCCATGAAAATGATGAACCACATTGAGTCGGAAGTTTCCGGCGTCGTAAAGGCCATTCTGGTAGAAGATGCCGAGCCGGTAGAGTACGACGAAGTTCTGTACATCATCGAATAATTTTTAGCGCTTAACCAATATTTAGGTGGACTCATGTTAGAGAAAGTCCTGATTGCCAATCGCGGCGAAATTGCGCTAAGAATATTACGCGCCTGTCGTGAACTGGGCATAAAGACTGTGGCAGTGCATTCCACAGCCGACGAAAATTTAATGCACGTCAAACTCGCGGACGAATCGGTCTGTATCGGGCCAGCTTCACCAATGCAAAGCTACCTCAACATTCCGGCCATTATTGCCGCCGCCGAAGTGACCGATGCGGTTGCCATTCATCCCGGTTATGGCTTTTTGGCAGAAAATGCCGACTTTGCAGAGCAGGTGGAAAAGTCCGGCTTTACCTTTATCGGTCCCAAAGCCGATACCATTCGTTTAATGGGAGACAAGGTTTCCGCTATCGATGCAATGAAAAAAGCCGGAGTACCTTGCGTACCAGGTTCAGGTGGACCTTTAGGTGAAGACGAAAAAGAAAATCTAGCCATCGCCAAACGTATTGCTTATCCCGTTATCATTAAAGCTTCCGGTGGTGGCGGTGGGCGTGGTATGCGCGTTGTACGCAACGAAAAAGAGTTGATTTCTTCTATCGCACTGACCAAAAATGAGGCGCGAGCCGCTTTCGGCAACGACATGGTGTATATGGAGAAGTTTCTCGAAAATCCACGACATGTCGAAATCCAAGTGTTGGCCGATAACCACGGCAACGCGATTTACTTGGGCGAACGAGATTGCTCGATGCAACGCCGCCATCAGAAAGTGGTCGAGGAAGCGCCAGCACCGGGTATCACCGAAGAAATGCGTCGCTATATAGGTGAACGTTGTGTACAAGCTTGTAAAGAAATCGGTTATCGAGGAGCAGGTACCTTTGAGTTTCTTTACGAGAAAGGCGAGTTCTTTTTCATTGAAATGAACACTCGCGTACAGGTGGAGCATCCGGTAACTGAACTGATTTCTGGTGTCGATATTATCAAAGAACAATTGCGCGTGGCCGAGGGTCAACCGCTGTCGTTCAAACAAGCCGATATCAACTTGAAAGGCCATTCCATCGAGTGTCGAATCAACGCCGAAGATCCGGAATCCTTTATTCCATCACCCGGCACCATTACGACTTACCATGCGCCAGGTGGCCCAGGCGTACGTTGGGATTCGCACATTTACGCCGGCTACAAAGTGCCGCCGAATTACGATTCCATGATCGGTAAACTGATCACTTACGGTGAAACTCGAGAAGTTGCCATGGCACGTATGCAGATGGCTCTGGAAGAAGTGGTTATCGGCGGTATTAAAACCAATATCGAATTACAAAAGCGCATTATGGCCGACGAAAATTTCCAAAAAGGTGGTACTAATATTCACTATTTGGAAAAGAAACTGGAAAAAGAAAAGCAGCTTTAAGCTTTTATACGATGAATTAAAAGCCGCGAGTTTTCGCGGCTTTTTATTTATTCCTGGTTATTCATCATCATTTTTTACTGACAGCCTTGCCGAAAAATGATTACGTTTAGAAAGCACATAAGATTGTTCACTGTTCTTTGTTTTTAATTTAAAAATATTATGATGATTAGGTAAAAAGTCAAACGCCGTAATTGCAACTTTTAGAGTTTGCATATCCTCATTTGACCCTCCTAACTTAAACAGAGCGTCAGTTTGATGCGCTCCTATTGTTACTCTCTGAAACGTAAGAAAGCATTTTTCAATGGCACTTTCAATAATAATTGAACGCTTCAAATATTCACTTAACCAGCTTTCTAACTGAATTGACTCATCATATTCATGCACGTTACTCATTAAACTTAGTTTGCGAACGGCACTTTCAATTGTGGATGTCGATAGACTGACCCGTAATTGATATTCCACTCCATGCTTTTGTAATGTATAAAATGAAATAGCGCTATTGTGAGCAGATAGCGGAAGAATGCTTAACAAAGTAAGCGTTCTAACCACCCGAAAAAGTCGTCTTAGTTTAAAAGTCATTGCTGATTCTCCAGCTCAATTCGTAATTGCTCTTTTGCGAAAACGCCTTTTAAACACAATGGAATATTAACGTCTCGAACTTTATCGGCATGATAATGGTAAATACCAAATGGATACTCTTTAGTTGCGCCAAAATGTCCATTACACTCATCCAGTGAATTGACGGTTCGTCCCCCCAATACCGTTGCTCCGTAAATTGGAAAGCTATCCATGGCGTATCCGATCATTTCATCGGCTACACGTTGCGGAACACTGCGACAGGAAACGTCAAAAATACTGTTGTAAAGTAATTGTTCGTTTATCGTCTCTGCAAAAATATGCGAATGATAAAAACCTTCATTTAAGTGTCCACCACAGGGATCTAAGGCAGGAATACTTCCAACACCTGTTGGAGCACCTGGAATACCATTCGCTACCGAAGGAGGTAGACCATTAATGGGTACACCAAACAAAGACAGTCCCACAATATGAGATGCATCGGCCATATCTACAGGTTCAGCGGCCATTCGTGGCAAAAAAGGAAAACGGTAAATGAGTCTTAAGTTCGACTGTTTTTCTGTTTCGATACAATAAGACAATTCAGGATCCATTTGCGGTGGTTCGGGCGGAGCGATCATGACAAATCGTACATTCCCTTCTTCATCAATAATGTCGTAACCATCGAACTCCATATCTTCAAACAAACTTCGATTAAGAACCCTAAGACCAGGATTCGTTTTTCCGTCGTAAGGATAAATACCTCCTGTATCATCAATAGTTTTTGGGCAGTATGGACCATCATCCATCGGTGTTCCTTTTACAGCTATTTCAATACACCAGGAGTTGGAGCCATTGTTCAGCTCACAAGTAACAAGCTTCGGAGGCAATGATAAGTTTTCATAGTTAAACAGAAAAGGCATCATCACCGGCATTCCTGGTAAATAACTTCTATCTCGAGAAAAAATATTAACCGTGCCGAAAAGTAAAACGATTGCTACTAAAAAGCGCAGCCCTGAGATTAAATGTTGCATACTTTATCCTTTATGCCATTGAGTCATTCCATTAGAAGAACAATCCTATTATGAGTTCGCGGAACGTTGAGAAAAATGATGATTTATAAATGGATGAGATAGAAAAGGCACATAATTGAAAATAATTAAATTAAAATTGATATTTCAAACGAAGTGCGATTCGAGGGCGTTCAGAATTCTGTGTCAGCCTAAAAATTAAAGTTCTAGTTCACCATCTAATCGACCTTCAAAGTGGATGGCCAGTTGTGACAATGTCAGGTTCCAGTTTTGAACTGGCATTGTCCA